>NZ_JAJEPR010000027.1:0-41322 GCF_020686945.1 Fusicatenibacter faecihominis
GCATAAATCACTATTTTGTTAGCTGAAATATTGAATTTTTAAGGTACGAATCCCATTTTAGGTATGGGAAGTCTTAGATCGTAATATGTGATGATGTAGAGATTGATCGGAGCATATTGAGACATTTTCTGGAAAAATATTTTGACGACCGCGGGGAAGAGGCTCTTGTAGAGGAATATAGTTCAGGAGAATCGCTGACAGCGGATGTGGAAGAAGGATATCTGGGAATGGATCTTCTGTTCCTGGATATTTTTATGAACGGAATTAACGGTATGGAAACGGCAGTGAAACTTCGAGCGCTTTCCTGCACGGCGCCCATCGTTTTTCTGACCATGTCTCCTGATTTTGCAGTCGAAAGTTACGAAGTGGAAGCTTCCGGCTATATCCTCAAGCCCTTTTCTGCATCTCAGTTGGTACGTCTTCTGGAGAAAACACTGAAAACCGGTGACCGGAACCGGGTAGCAGTAAAGACGGGACGGCAGTTCCGTTATCCCTACACCGATGATATCCTCTATATTGACAGCAACCGTCATATCGTCACACTCCATCTCAAAGATGGCAGTGAGATTGTGACGCAGGACAAACTGAATGATATCGAGTCCCGGATCGGAGAGAAGCGTTTTCTGCGGTGTCATCAGAGTTACCTGGTAAATATGGATCAGGTGGCAGACGTGAAAGAAGATTTTATCCTGAAAAATGGAAATATGGTCCCTATCCGGGTGCGTGGAAGAAAAGAGCTGATAGACGCATATAATCGGTATTTTCTCAGTCGAAAAGAGGGAGATTTTGCCGAATAAGTAAGGCGAAACGACGATTGTGCTTAAAATCCTGCCGATTGTGCCAAAGTTGTGCAGGAGCTGATTTTTTCTGATATACTCTTTCTCGAGAGGGAAAGAGAACTTTAAATTCAGCAAACCTGTTGAAAAGCAGTGACGCAAAACCAATGGGTCTAAGGCGTACAGCTATGACAGCCGGTTGCTGTGGGGAAAACCGGGAGTTTTCTCTACATAAGGTTCTGAAAAGCCGCGGCAGGACAACATCCTGTACGCGGTTTTTCTGCGTTTTAAGACTTTACACTGCTGAAAAAGTTACCTATAATAAAAACAAAAAAGGAGGAATTGATCGATGCAGTTAATTGATGGAATCAAGACAAGACGAAGCGTACGGAAATTTGAGGATAAAAAGGTTCCGCATGAAGTGTTGGAACAGATCGTGGAGGCGGCTGCCTTTGCTCCCTCCTGGAAAAATTCCCAGACCGTAAGGTATATCGCCGTGGAGGACGCGGCCCTTAAGGAGCGGATTGCCACAGAAGCTACGATGAATTTTACCCATAATAAAGATATCATCTCCGCCTGCCCGGTGCTGATCGTCGTTGTGACAAAGACCGGTATCTGCGGTTATGAGAAGGACGGTTCCTACACCACCTCCAAAAAGGACAAGTGGGAAATGTTTGACGCGGGCATCGCTTCCCAGACCTTCATGCTGGCGGCCCACGAGTACGGCGTCGGCACTGTAACGCTTGGCATTTTTGACGAGGAGATTCTTGGAAAAATCCTGGAGCTTCCGGAGGGCGATAATGTTTCCGCCCTTCTGGCAGCAGGCTATCCGGAAAGCGCTCCCGCAGCACCGAAGAAAAAGAGCGTGAAAG
Source organism: Fusicatenibacter faecihominis (assembly GCF_020686945.1). Taxonomy (NCBI): domain Bacteria; kingdom Bacillati; phylum Bacillota; class Clostridia; order Lachnospirales; family Lachnospiraceae; genus Fusicatenibacter; species Fusicatenibacter faecihominis. The sequence continues at coordinate 1,649 of NZ_JAJEPR010000027.1, forward strand.
AGCTTCTTTCCTGGCGCTGATCGCTTTACTTTTAAGACTGTCTGTGTTATCCTTTCCTTTAGTAAATGGCCGCGGAAAGGCGGCAGAAGGGAAAACAAATGGATAAGGAAGAACGGAAAAAGATTCACAAAAAGATCAGCATAATCACGCTGCTTGCCCTGATTGTCGTTATCGCCGTCATGATCGGCGGCACCCTCATGGGCTGGCTTAAAATCTGGGCGTTTCAGCTGATTGCCTGTCTGTACCTTGTGGGCTACTGGGCTGCGACGGATATTCTGGAGCCGAAGCTCACGAAGCTTCTTGAGGGCGTCACGGAGGATCAGAAGAAAGCCTACAAGAAATATGCGGCCATGGATTTTGCCGGATATATGGGAATTCTGGTATTTGTCATCTTCGCAGGCCGGGGCGGCGCCAGCAATGTCGGCATGATTGGCCTCGTGGTTTACGCTTACACGCTGAGTGCGAAGAAGAAATTCCGGCTGGAGTTCCAGCACCCGGAGAAAATTCATAAGAAACAGGCTCCGGTACAGAAAAAAGAAGTTTCCATCCGTGAGAAAGCGGCTATGGTAAAGCCGGTGGATGACGAAGAAGACGAGCAGTAAAAAAGGGAGGGCGGCATATGCCGGCCCTTTCTTTCATATAATCAGACTGACAGACGATGGATGGCAGTGTGCATGAAGGCTGGAAAAGGATATCTGATTTTGCTGACGGCGGTATTTCTCTGTGCGGCCGCTGTCTGGATGAGCAGGGATGCGGTGGAGACTGTATCTGAGAAAAATGAGACGGAGAGTGCTGAGGAACTGGCGCCCCGGGTGGCCATCAGCTTTGACGATGGTCCCCATAAAACCTATACGCCGCTGCTTCTGGACGGCCTGAAGGAGCGGGACGTGAAGGCGACGTTTTTTCTCATCGGGGAAAATATTTCCGGCAAGGAGGAGATCGTCCGGCGCATGGCAGAGGAAGGGCATCTCATCGGAAATCATACCTACAGCCATGTGAAACTTTCTGGTATGGCTCCTGAGGCGGCCTGCGAGGAGATCCGAAAAACCTCCGACCTGATTCAGGAGATCACGGGAAAGCCTGCGGAATACATACGCCCGCCCTTCGGAGAGTGGGATAAGAGCCTCGAGTGCGGGCTGACCCTTTTTCCCGTACTGTGGACTGTGGACACTCTGGACTGGACTACGGAGAATGTCAGCGATGTGGTGCGCCGGGGCACGGAAAAGGTGAAGGATGGGGATGTGATCCTGCTTCACGACTGCTATGCTTCCTCGGTAAAAGCGGCCCTTGAGATTATCGATACTCTGAAAAGCAGAGGCTTTCAGTTTGTGACAGCGGATGAACTGATATTGGAATAGGAAGGAACGTCATGGATTTATTTGAATATGCAAGAAGCAATACGATGAAAAAGGAAGCCCCTCTGGCTTCCAGAATACGCCCGAGGACCCTGGATGAGGTGGTGGGGCAGCAGCATATCATCGGAAAGGACAAGATGCTCTACCGCGCGATCAAGGCGGACAAGCTGGGTTCCATCATTTTTTATGGCCCGCCGGGAACCGGAAAGACTACGCTGGCGAAGGTCATCGCCAACACCACCAGCGCGGAATTTACCCAGATTAACGCCACTTCCGCTGGGAAAAAAGACATGGAGGAGGTCGTGGCCAAAGCCAAGGATACCCTCGGAATGTACCAGAAAAAAACGATTCTTTTCGTGGATGAGATTCACCGCTTCAATAAGGGGCAGCAGGATTATCTTCTTCCCTTTGTGGAGGACGGAACGCTGATTCTGATTGGAGCCACGACGGAGAACCCGTATTTCGAGGTGAACAGCGCTCTGATTTCCCGGTCGGTGATCTTTGAACTCAAGCCTCTGACAAAGGAGGATGTGGGTGTGCTTCTGAACCGGGCCGTCTATGATAAGGAGCGGGGCATGGGTTCCTACGACGCGGTACTGGAGCCGGAGGCGGAGGAGTTCCTGGCAGATATTGCAGGGGGCGATGCGAGAAAAGCCCTCAATGCCATTGAGCTCGCGGTGCTCACGACGGAACGCAGCGCGGATGGAAAAATCCATATCACCCGGGAGGTGGCTTCCGAGTGCATCCAGAAACGGGTGGTGCAGTACGATAAGACCGGGGACAACCACTACGACACGATCTCTGCCTTTATCAAGAGTATGCGGGGTTCCGATCCCGATGCCGCGGTCTATTATCTGGCCCGGATGCTCTATGCCGGGGAGAGTGTGACCTTTATTGCCCGGCGTATCATGATCTGTGCCTCAGAGGATGTGGGAAACGCTGATCCCCAGGCCATTCAGGTGGCAGTGGCGGCAGCTCAGGCCGTGGAGCGGGTGGGCATGCCTGAATCCCAGCTGATTCTGGCTCAGGCCGCCCTCTATGTGGCCACTGCGCCCAAAAGCAATTCTGCCACAAACGCGATCTTTGAAGCTATGGAAGCCGTGAAAAACGGCAAGGCCACAGTTCCGGTCCACTTAAAAGATGCCCACTACCCAGGCGCCGCCAAACTGGGCCACGGCATCGGCTACGAATATGCCCACGACTTCCCCAAACACTTCTCCCGCCAGCGCTACCTCCCCGAAGAACTGGGTGACACCAAATTCTACCGCCCCAGCGGAAACGGGTATGAGAAAGAGATTGAGAAGTATCTGGAGTGGATACATGAATAAAAAAACACCAGGCAGAGCTTTCCAGCTTATGCCTGGCATTTTTTTATTCGGATTTCGGTTCTGTAAGTAGTGTCCCCATGACGTATTCGTAGATTTCCTGGCAGCGTTTGCCCCAGTGGTTGCACATGGCGATGGCCTGCTCTTTGTCGGGAACGCTGATGGTGAGATCCAGGAGATCGCCTTTTTTCTCCTTGACTTCGCAGTGGACGGAATATTCACCTGCGGTATTTTTATAATAGTCAGCGACAATGGCCACTTCGTTTCGGAGGGCCATTTTGTTTTCCTGGATATAGCGGTCGATGTCCTCACGGATGGGGGCGGAGATCTTCTGAGTGAAATAGCCGAGGGTCATATCGCCGTCCTCGGTGAGGTAATACTGGGAAGTATTCCGGATGGTCTCCATACGGATAAGCCCGGCCTCCACCAGCTCCGAGATGGCCTGCTGGAGTGTGAAATATGTGGTGTATTCCTGGTCCAGCACAAATTCAGAAATCTGGGCGTTGGTCAGCGGAAAATCCACTTTTTTCAGCATATATAGAATGATGAGTTTGTATAAGGTTAAAGGTTCTGCCATAGTTCCCTCCTTATGGTTGAAAAAATTTCCCCTGCCAGGAGCCACGCAATTTCAGCTGCCGGTGAATCTCATTGAGGACTGAGCGCTTCCGGCTGCTCCAGAGCGGGGCAATGAGAAGCTCTTTGGGGCCGTCTCCGGTGAGACGGTGAATCGTGATATCCGGTGAAAGTTCGTCGATGCAGCGGATCACAAGATCGATATATTCCTCCTCGGTAAAAACGGGAAAGCCCGGGTTTTCGTACCAGGCAGCCAGATCGGTCCCCTTCAGAACGTGAAGAAGCTGAAGCTTGATGCCCTGGATATCCTGGTGATTGAGATAACGGATCGTAGCGAGCATATCCTCCTCCGTTTCGCCGGGAAGCCCAAGGATCGTGTGAACGACCACGGAAATACCGCAGCTTCTGAGCTTCTGTACTGCTTCTTCAAAACAGGGAAGGGCGTAGCCTCTGCGGATAAAAGCCGCCGTTTTCTCATGGATGGTCTGAAGGCCCAGCTCTATAGTGACGGGCTTGATCTCATTCAGGGAAGAAAGAAGATCGAGTACATCGTCGGGCAGGCAGTCAGGCCGGGTGCCGATGGAAAGGGCCACGATATCCGGGTGTGTGATGGCCTCGGTGAAAATTTTCCGGAGATAGTCCACCGGAGCATAAGTGTTGGTATAAGCCTGGAAGTAAGCCACAAAATGCTTCGCCGGAAACTTCGTCCGGAGCTTTTCTTCCTGGGATTCGATCTGTTCTCTGATGGAAAGGCGGGCGTCCGCGGCGAAGTCACCGCTTCCTCCGGCGCTGCAGAAAATACAGCCGCCGCTTCCCACGGTGCCGTCCCGGTTGGGACAGGTCATACCGCCGTTTAAGGAGACTTTGTATATTTTTTCACCGTACTGTTTTTTCCACTCATAGTCCAGGGAGCGATAAGGCTTCTCGCCCCAGAGAGGAGTGGAGGCTGCCGGTTTTTTCACAGTCATAAAACAGAAACTCCCTTCGTATGTCGTACCTGCGGATTGCTACGCTGCAGAGCAGCTCACGCAATCCTTCAAACATTCAGAATCCGCTGATTTACTGCGTAAATCGCTTGCTCTTCTATCATACCATTTCCAAAATCATAATTCAACTGTAACAGCCAGGGGAAAATTATGGTATAATGAGACCAGTTAGGAAAAACTATGAGAAACTATGAGAAACGGAGGTGCCCTATGAATCTGACAGAAAAGCAGAAAGAACAGCTCACCGTAGCGCTCCAGGCGGCGGTATTCGCAGCCTTTGCCGGAGCAGCCCTCATTCAGGAAGGCCGGCTCTACCGGAAATACCGGAAAAAAATTCTGGCTGAGAACGCCCGCCAGGAAGAAAAACTGACAAAAGAGAAATACCGCCTGAAAGAAAAAGCCCTGAAGAGAAAATATCGCCTGAAAAATAAGAAAAAAAGATAAATAGAACAGGAGAGGAAAAATTATGACAAGAAAAGAATTTGAACGGATCACACCGGAACAGGCCGGCATTTGTTCGGAAGACATCGAGTGGCTTCTGGATCAGCTGGAGAGCGGGATCACAGAACCCCATGGCTTAATGATTATGAGGCATGGAAAAATTTGTGCGGAAGGCTGGTGGAGCCCCTATGCTCCCGGAATCCGCCATGGCCAGCAGTCTCATTCCAAGACCTATGCGGCGACGGCGATTGGCATTGCGTATACCGAAGGCCTGTTAAAGCTGGATGAAAGACTGATTGATATTTTCCCGGAAGAAGCACCGGAGAACCCCTCAGAAAATCTGAAGCTTCTGACAATCCACGATGTCCTTTGCATGGGCTGCGGAATGGACGAGATGCCGGAACCGACGGTAAACTGGCTTCATGATTTCCTTCATACCCCGGTAAAACACAAACCCGGAACGACCTATATGTACAACAGTGTGGGTTCTTCGGTTCTCGCAGCGATTATCAAAAAGAAAACAGGACTTGGACTGCATGAATATCTGAAACCCCGCCTGTATGATAAGATCGGCATCCTTTCCGATAACCATCGCTGGATCAAAATGCCGGACGGTACGGAGATGGGCGGAGGCGGCCTGTTTTCGACCACCGAGGATAATCTTCGCCTTATGAAGCTTTATGCGAATGGCGGAGTCTGGGACAATGAGAGGATTCTGGCGGAAGACTATGTGAAACGGGCGACCAGCCTTCAGAATGAGTCGGCGACAGAGGCGATCGGAAATCCGGAGGCCAGAGATAACTTTGTCGGTTATGGTTATCAGATTTGGATGTGCCAGCCCGAAGGCGTATACCGTGCAGACGGCGCGATGGGGCAGTTCACGATCGTTGTTCCGGATCTGGATATGCTCATTGCCATTACCGAGAATGCATCGGGAGCACACTGGGCACAGGCAATCCTGGATACCATGTGGGCTTTTCTTGAGAGAATCCGAAAAAATCCCGCAGCTGGGGAAAATAAGACAGCGTCGGACGCATTGAAAAAACGTATGAGCGCTCTTTCTCTTCCCGCTCCGAAATATCATCCCTTCAGCCCGTACATGGAAAAAGTAGATGGAAGCAGCTATCAGGTAGAAGAAGGAAACTTTTATCTGGGCTGCGACGGGGTGGAAATGATTATGGGAGGAACGCCGCTTCCGTCGGCAGTTCAAAGTTTTACGCTTCATTTTACCTGTGATACGTTATGTATTTCCACAGATGACGGAGACGAAACCTTCGATCTCTGGGCTGCAATGGACGGCTCAAGAAGACAGAATCTGATTCCGGGAAGGCTGGCTGGCCAGGTATTGGCGAGCGCCTGGTGGGAGCAGGAAAATGTCCTTGTTATCGAACTGCGTAAGATCGAGACCTGCGGAAAAGAGACACTTACGTTTAACTTTAAGGAAGACCAGGTAACGATAGAAGACGAAGATACTCTGGCTTTCAAACTGGAAATGCCGACAATTGTTGCAAAAAGAAAATAAAAGCCGGTGCTCTGAGGACGGGAAAATTTCCCGTCCTTTTCAAATGCGGAAAATTGCTGTGAATTTGAAAAAGAAAAAGTTTGCCCCCACCACTATCCTATGATAGAATAAATTCAGAGCAAAAAAATCTGTAGTACGAGACATTGCTATAAGAGTGGGAGGATGTAGTGTATATGGATATTTTGATCAAAGGCGGCCGTCTTCTGGATCCGGTAAATGAGCGCGATGGTCTTTATGACCTGTGGATTCGTGACGGCAAAATTTGGAAAGTAAAGGAACAGAATACGGATAAGGAAGAGTCGGATGCTTCCGGAGAAGACTGCAGGGTCGTGGATGCTTCCGGCTGTTATGTGATGCCGGGACTCATCGATCTGCATGTACATCTCCGTGACCCCGGCTTTACCTATAAAGAGACCGTGGATACGGGAGCTGAGGCAGCAGCCCACGGCGGCTTCACGACGATTGTGGCCATGCCCAACACGAAACCGGTCATGGACGAAGGCCACCGGGTCTCCTATGTACACAATAAGGCGAAAATGCTGGGCCTCATCAACGTGCTTCAGGCCGGAGCCGTGACAAAAGGCATGAGAGGCGAGGAACTTTCTGACATTGAGAGTATGGTAAAAGCCGGTTCCCCCGCCATCAGCGAGGACGGCAAATCCGTCATGAACTCCGGACTTTACCGGAAGGCTATGAAGATCGCCAAATCTCTGAACATTCCGGTGCTGGCCCACTGTGAGGATATCAACATGGTGGAAGGAGGCGTGGTGAACGCAGATAAAGACATGGCAGCCAAGGGCTGGAAGGGCATCACCAATGCGGTGGAGGATGTGATTGTGGCCCGAGACATTCTGCTGGCAAAAGAGACAGGAGCGAGACTGCATCTCTGCCACTGCTCCACGAAGGACAGCGTCCGCATGGTGAAAGCAGCCAAACTCGACGGCGTGGACGTTTCCGCCGAGGTCTGCCCCCATCACTTTACGCTGACCTCCGCAGATATTCCGGGAAATGACGCCAACTACAAGATGAACCCGCCTCTCCGTACGAAAGAGGATGTGGAAGCCTTAAAGCAGGGCCTTCACGACAATATCATGGATGTCATCGCGACGGACCATGCGCCCCACAGCGAGGAGGAGAAGCTCCGCACGATGCAGAACGCACCCTTCGGTATCGTAGGTCTGGAGACCGCCGTTCCGCTGACCATCAGCGAACTGGTGCGCCCCGGCGTGATCACTCCGCTTCAGATGGCAGCCAAGATGAGCACCAATCCCGCCAGAATCTTAGGGATTGACAAAGGAAATCTGGCTGAGGGCAAGATCGCGGACGTGACCATCATCGATCCGGAAGTGGAATACACGATTGACAAGAATAAATTCCGTTCCATGGGAAAAAATACCCCCTTCCACGGAAGAAAAGTCTTCGGCGAGGTGGAAATGACCATCTGCGGCGGAAAAATCGTTTATGCCGCTGACCGGATGAAACAGTGAATAGAAGAATAAGGAGAAAGAACAATGATTCAGAAACTCATCAGTAAAATCGAGAAAACCCATGCACCCATCGTTGTCGGCCTGGATCCCATGCTGAATTACATTCCGAAACAGATTCAGGAAAAAGCCTTCAAAGAGTACGGCGAGACCTTAAAGGGAGCCGGAGAGGCCATCTGGCAGTACAACAAAGAGATCATAGACCATGTTTATGACCTGATCCCGGCGGTGAAACCGCAGATCGCCATGTACGAGCAGTTCGGTATCGAAGGTCTCATCGCTTTCAAGAAGACCGTCGATTATTGTAAGGAAAAAGATCTGGTAGTCATCGGCGACGTCAAGAGAGGCGATATCGGCTCCACCTCCGCAGCTTACGCAGTAGGCCATCTGGGGAAAGTACAGGTGGGAAGCCAGAAATTTGCCGGTTTTGATGAGGATTTCGCTACCGTGAACCCCTATCTCGGAACCGACGGCATCAAACCCTTCATCGACGTCTGCAAAGAGGAGAAAAAAGGTATTTTCGTACTGGTGAAGACCTCCAATCCCTCCAGCGGAGAGTTTCAGGACCGTCTCATCGACGGCCGTCCCCTCTATGAGATCGTGGGCGAGCATGTCGCTGCCTGGGGCGAGGAATGCATGGGCGACAAATACAGCTATGTAGGAGCTGTTGTCGGCGCTACCTATCCGGAGCAGGGTAAAATCCTGAGAAAAATCATGCCGAAGGCCTTCATCCTGGTGCCGGGCTACGGCGCACAGGGCGGAAAAGGCAAGGATCTGGTTCATTTCTTCAATGAAGACGGACTGGGAGCCATTGTCAACTCTTCCCGCGGTATCATCGCCGCATGGAAGCAGGAGAAATATGCGAAGTATGGCGAGGCTGCTTTCGCAGAGGCCTCCAGAGCCGCTGTGGAAGATATGATCGCAGATATCGATGGCGCACTGAAAAACAGATAAATATAGAAAAAAGAAACTGCCAGTTGTGTTGAAAAATGCATCTGGCAGTTATCAGAGTATGGAGAGAAAAAAGTGGCAAAATTTAAAGAATGTGCAAAAGTAGTGAGCCAGGAGCGGATCGGAACCGGGATCTTCAGCCTGTGGCTTCAGACCGAACAGGTGGCAGGAGAGGCGAAGCCGGGACAGTTTATCAATCTTTACTGTCAGGATGGCAGCCGTCTGCTCCCGAGACCCATCAGCATCTGTGAAGTAAATAAAGAAGAAAGACAGCTCCGGATCGTTTACCGCGTGGCCGGAAAAGGGACCGCAGAATTTTCCGGTTATTCCAAAGGAGACGAGGTCGAGATACTTGGACCCCTGGGAAATGGCTTTCCGCTGGATCGGATGGAAGAAGGAAAGAAAGCCTTCCTCATCGGCGGCGGCATCGGTATTCCGCCCATGCTGGAACTTTCCAGAGAACTCAAAGGAGAGAAGCAGATCATCCTGGGCTACCGCGATGAGCTTTTCCTCAATGAGGAGCTTGCGAAAAACGGAACCGTTTATCTCGCTACCGAGGACGGAAGCGCCGGAACCAAAGGAAATGTGCTGGATGCAATCTGCGCGGAGGGCTTAAGTGCCGATGTGATCTATGCCTGCGGCCCCACCCCGATGCTTCGGGCGCTGAAAGCTTATGCAGAGGAAAAAGGCATCGAGTGCTGGCTTTCTCTTGAGGAGCGGATGGCCTGCGGCGTAGGAGCCTGTCTTGGCTGCGTCTGCAAGTCCAAAGAGGTGGACAGTCATTCCCACGTCCACAACAAGCGGGTATGTAAAGACGGACCGGTATTCCTTTCAACGGAGGTGGAGTTATGATGACAGATATGCGCGTGAATATCGCCGGTGTGGAGCTGAAAAATCCGGTGATGACAGCCTCCGGAACCTTTGGATCCGGTGAAGAATACAGTGAATTTGTGGATCTCAACCGCCTGGGCGCCGTTGTGACGAAAGGCGTGGCAAACGTGCCCTGGCCGGGAAACGCGACTCCGAGAGTGGCAGAGACTTACGGCGGCATGATGAACGCCATCGGCCTTCAGAACCCCGGCATCGACGTTTTCTGCAAGAGAGATATTCCCTTCCTTCAGAAATATGACACGAAGATCATCGTCAACGTCTGCGGTCATGCGCCGGAAGAATATCTGGCTGTGGTTGAACGGCTGGCAGAGGAAAAGATCGATATGATGGAGATCAACATTTCCTGCCCCAACGTCAACGCGGGCTTCCTCGCTTTCGGCCAGGATCCGAAGCATGTGGAGGAGCTCACGGCCGAGATCAAAAAGATCGCAAAGCAGCCGGTAATCATGAAGCTGACCCCGAACGTAACGGATATCGCTGAGATCGCCCGGGCAGCAGAGGCAGGCGGAGCCGATGCGGTTTCCCTCATCAATACCCTCACCGGTATGAAGATCGATGTCAACCGCCGTACCTTCGCCCTGGCCAATAAGACCGGCGGCGTCTCCGGCCCGGCCGTTCACCCCATCGCTGTGCGTATGGTCTACCAGGTGGCCAACGCCGTAAAGATCCCCGTCATCGGCATGGGCGGCGTCACCACCGCTGAGGATGCGCTGGAATTTATCCTTGCAGGAGCCACCGGCGTAGCCGTCGGAACCGCCAACTTTGTAAATCCCACGGCCACCATCGACGTCATCGACGGCATCCAGGCCTACATGGAGAAATATGGAGTGAAAGATATCCATGAGCTGATCGGAGCGGTGAAATAAAAATATTCTTTTCAAAAGCCTTATTATAAAAAACCATGAATCCACAGACGGATTTGTGGTTTTTTTCTTATAATAAACATTTGATTGTGATAAGATGAAGGGGTAATGATACAGAAAATAAAGGGAGTGAGCATAGTGTATAAACTTTTTTTGGTGGATGATGAAATCTGGGTTATCAGAGGATTGATGAAAATGATTCCATGGGAAGAATTAGGTTTTGAGATTGTTTATACGACAACAGACAGTATTAGTGCGCTGGAAAAAATCGCACTGTTAAAACCGGATGCAGTGATCACGGACATCCGTATGGCATCCTTGAATGGTTTGGAATTATTAGAGCAGTCTTTGCATATGGGTAAAGAACGACCGGAGTTTATTTTAATCAGTGCGTATGAAGAATTTGAATATGCACATAAAGCTTTAAAACTCGGAGCATTTGATTATTTAATAAAGCCGTTAAAAAAAGCAGAATTAGTACAGGTTCTGGAAAAATTAAAATCTGCACTGGATCAGAAAAAAGGTGGAAAGAGCCGGGAACTGGAAGAGTTGCTTTTGGAATATCACAGTGAGATCTGTGCAAAAGAAATCTGGTCGACAGATTTCCAGGATGGAAAGTTTCAAATTTTTTGCTGTGCCAGAAATTATTTTCATCTGAACCGAGTGATTGATGTATTTAAAGAACAATTAGAGTCTTCAGTGATTTTTCTTCAGGATAAGAATTTTTTGTATTATCTTTGTGCTGTGAAGGAGCAGGATTTGGCAGGTTTTTATTACAAAATGGAAAAAGCGGCGAATGAAGATATGGCTTTTCTGGGGGTAAGTGAATTGCTCTCTGCGAAGGATCCTATATATACTTATGTCCAACAGGCTCAGAATAGCAGTCTGCAGTTTTTATTGGAAACACCCGATATTTTGAATTTTTACGATAAACAAAAGAGGCTATCTAAAAAAGATTCTGTTTATCATATGCTCAGAACAGAACTTTCTCTGGAAAAAGGAGAGAGTATTCTTTCTTTTTTGAAAGGGATTTTAGATTGGATTTGTAAAAATCACTATACGGTGCAGGATCTGATAGGAATAGGAAATTATATTTGCATTAATCTGAACAGCCAGGAAATTGACTATTTCCAGCAATTCGGGTTGGAATCCATGACAGTTTTTATGGAAAAATATAAAAATGCAGAAGATTATGTTCATGATCTGGAAGATGGAGTGCGACAGGTATTTTCAGAGATCAGAGACAGTGGAGCCGATGCGGAAGATATAAGAAGATATGTCGATATGCATTATACAGAACAGATTTCTACGGGGGATGTGGCTCAGTATTTTCATATGGACCAAAATTATATCAGCCGCGTTTTCAAGAAAAAATTCAATAAAAATATAAAAGACTATATCACAGAGAAGAAGATGGAAAAAGCGAAATGGCTGCTGGAAAATACGGATTTGAAAATCTATGAGGTGTCAGATGCCTCCGGATATACCGATTATTTTTATTTTACCAGAGTTTTCCGAAAATTAACGGGGATTACACCGACGGAATGGAGAGAAAATCAGCAGGATAAGGAGAAAAAATGAGGAGAAGGAAGATAAGCTCTTTAAAAACGCAGATTGGTTATCTGATCTGTGTCGTTGTTCTGGGAATTATTTTGGCATGCGGGTATTCGGTTATTACCGTAATCCATTCCAATCAGGCCAAATATGATGCCTGGTGCGAGGAAAACTTGTTTGAAATTGAAAAAAGCTATATGGAAAAATACTATAAAATACGCAGTATCATGTCAGCCTGTGAATATAATGAAAATTTGCAGAGAATTTTAAGCGGTTCAGGAGCGTCTTCCTATGAAATCTTAACGCCAATCAATGATATGGAAACAAACCTTACTTATATGCTTTATAATTATTCCCTTCTGGACAGCGAACTGATGGACGTATATGTAAGAGATATGAACAACCGGCTTTATTATTATGCGCGGTATCAGAATGACAGCACGCTGATGGAATTTATCGAGGATAACAGTTTTGATAAAGACGGAAGCATCTCTGATATTTTTGAGTTGGGAAGTTCTCTGTGTTTTGCTATGACGGGGGAAATTCATAAATTTGAAAATGCAGGTCTGGGATATACCATATCAAAGGATAAGGTCATAGGGGCAAGTATTTTCACGGTAAAAGCTGATTTTTTGAGAAAGGAAATGGAGAAGATACAGGGGCATGGCTGCTCGGTCTATCTTTTGAATCAAAAAGGAGAAGTGATGCTGATGCCCGAAGGGCAGGAAATGCTCTGGGAGGATATTCGGCAAAACATCAGCAGCCTTGAAACAGCAGAAAATGGAATCCTTTCCATTCAGAAAAAAGGATATGCGATCAATATGAAGTCTATTGGCTCCAATGGCTGGAAGCTTCTTTTGGTATCACCGGAGAAAGAACGGATCTTTTATGAAAAAGATGGCTTTCGATGGCTGGTTGTCTGGCTGGTCTTTCTGCTGTGTGTGTTTATGGTTGCCTTCCCGCTTCTGAAATCTCTCAATTCTTTTGTAAATAATTGTGTAAGGCATATGAAAGAGATAGGAGATGGAAATCTGGATGCCAAGCTGGAAAGAATGGATAAAAAAGAGTTTAACCAGATTACGGATGGACTGAATCATATGATGGAAAGCGTAAAACAACTAATGGATCGAAACATCCAGCTGACCACGGGGCTTTACAAAGAAGAAGCAGAAAAATCAAAAGCTATGCTTTTTGCATTGCAGAGTCAGATGAATCCACATTTTTTATATAATACAATTGAATGTATTCGAAATATAGGTGTTTGTTATGATGTGAAAGAGATAGAAGAACTATCTACAGCATTATCGGCAGTTTTGCGATATAGTCTCAGGCAGGAAAATGTGGTTACGATTGGGCAGGAACTGGAATGTATCAAACAGTTTGTGCTGATTCAAACAATTAGATTTGAAGATAAGTTTCAAGTTTATTATAAAGTACAGGAGAATTTGATGGATAGAAATATATTAAGACTTTCTTTACAACCGCTTGTAGAAAATGCAATGAAGCATGGGCTTGAGGCAAAACAGGGAGAATGCATACTGATCATTCACATTTTTGAAAAAGATGAGTTTTTACATTTGCAGGTAGAGGACAACGGAGTTGGAATTCCTTATGAGAAACTAAAACGATTAAGGGAAGGAAAAGGAAAAGAGCAAAAATCAGTGGCTCTTTCAAATCTCAAGGATCGCCTAATGCTTTATTATGGATCGGCAGCTGCATTAAATATGGAAAGTAAAGAAAATGAAGGTACCAAAATGGAAATTCTCATAGATATTCATGAAAAATAAGAAAAAGTCCATAGAGAGAAAGGAAAAAGCTGATCTTATCCATAAAGCAACAAGGAATATGAAATAGGAAAATTACAAGTAATCCCGTATAATGAGTTCATCAGATAAATTCCAAGATAAAGGAGGAAACGAGAATGAGAAGAAACTGGGGAAAAAAGGTACTGATGAGTGGACTGGTAGCTTCTATGCTTTGCGGTTTGGCAGGACCGCTGAATGTATCAGCAGATGATGTTACGACTGTTGAATATCTGTTCTGGGGGAATCAGTCAGAAATCAATACGATTATGGGGACAATTGATGCATTTAACAAGTCTCATACCGATATTCAGGTAAAGGGAACAGGTATTGATCCAAGCGTTTATCTTCAGAAACTGAGTGCGTATGCTTCATCCAATACACTTCCGGATATTGTACAGGTTGCAGTGGATTACGGTGATGAGTATACAAAAAAAGGAATGTTTGAACCACTGGACGGAATGATCGAGAATGCTGGATTAAAAGACTTGGTTGAAGATAATTTGTGGGAAGGGTTATCTTATGAAGATCAGATTTATGCAGTTCCGCTTCAGGCATCCGCTTGTGTGATGGTAGGAAATAAAAAGCTTTTTGAGGAAGCTGGACTGGAATTTCCTACAGAATCATGGACGGAAGAAGAGTTTCGTGATGCGGCAGTCAAGATGACGGATGAATCAAAAGGACAGTATGGAGTTATGCTTGGCGCTGGTGTTATAGATTGGGGAAGAGCTATTTACGGAAATGGCGAGACACAGATCTATGACTGGAATGCAAAGAAAATGCAGGCCACGGACAACGATGCCTTATATCATATCTGGGATTTGTGGATAAATGATCTGATGTTGAACGAGAAAGCCGCACCGGCAGTTTTGAACAGTAAAGATATCGGCGGTGGTTTTGAAACCGGAAAGTACGGAATGGCGCTTATCGGATTCTGGGATATTGCTGAAATTCATAAGGTTGTACAGGATTCCTTTGAATGGGATCTGATTCCGCTTCCGACTAATGAAACCTATGGTCAGTGGAGAACGCAGATGTATGCAAATGCACTTTCTATTTCAGCCAACAGTGAAAAGAAAGATGCTGCTTTTGAGTATATCAAATGGACACTGGAAAACCGAGATATCCAGACAAATTCTGTTTCACTGCCGGTTAATAAAGAAATATCCGGAGACACTGAGTTCCTGAATGAATTTGCAGACGGTGCAAAACACTTCAATAAGCAGCTTGCCCTTGATGCTCTGGCAAACAGTGTAACCTGGAGAAATACAGGAACCGTTGCGGAGATCAATAATAATGTTATCAAACCTGAAATTGAGCGCCTGATCTTAAAACCGGATTCTACAGACCTGAAAACCGTGCTTGAAAATATACAGACAGATGGTCAGAAGATTTTTGACGCAGAATGATAGAATAACAGCGAAAAAGAGGAAAGACAGGGAAGGGTGGATGAGATCCTTCCCTGTCTTGCTAAAACAGGAGTTGATACTATGTCAGGGATGAAAAACAGAGTAAGTATATTAGAAAAAAGAGAGAGAAAATACTTTTATCTCTTTATATCTCCATGGCTGATTGGCTTTTTTTGTCTGACCGTGGGACCAATGATTTATTCATTTTACTGTGCATTATGTGATTGGGATGGAATGTCAGCACCGGTGTTTAAAGGGGTACAAAACTACAGCCGTACAATTTTTAGTAATCAGGATTTCAAAAGAGCTTTAACTAACACCTGTGTGTATGCAGTATTTTCTGTTCCAACAAGTATTATTTTTGCATTATTTTTAGCCTTTCTTTTAAATAAAGAACATAGAGGAGCCGGAATTTTTCAGGCACTTTTTTACTTTCCTTCGGTAGCTGCCGGAACAGCAGTTTATATGGTATGGATATGGCTGTTTAATTCAGAGACAGGTGTATTTAATTATCTGCTCTCTCTGATCGGAATAGAAGGACCGAGATGGCTCACCAGTACGGAATGGGCGATGCCGTCCTTGATTATCATGAATCTGACATTCTGCGGCCAGGCAATGTTGATTTTTTTGGCGGGGCTAAAGCAGGTTCCTCTCACTTACTATGAAGCCGCTGAGATTGACGGTGCTTCCGAGTGGGATAAATTTATAAAAATTACTGTTCCGATGATTTCGCCGGTTGTCCTTCTAAATACCGTAATGGGGCTGATTTCCGCATTTCAGATATTCAACCAGCCCTTTATCATGACGGAAGGCGGACCGATGAAGGCGACCTATACCTATGGAATGCTGATTTATAATACAGGATTTTTGTTCTTCAAGTTCGGAGAAGCCGCAGCACAATCCTGGATTCTTTGCCTATTATTAGTGGTACTCACGGTGATAGTCATGAAACTGATGAACCGGAAAGTTGTCTATGATCGCTGACAGAAAGGAGGGGATAAAAGATGAAAAAGAGAAGTAAAACCAGAAGAAACGTGGAAGCTGTGATCTGGTACATCGTTATGGGAATACTTGCAATCTTGTTTGTGCTTCCGTTTATCTGGATGTTATCTACGGCATTTAAGACAGGTCCTCAGTGTGTGGATTATCCGCCGACCTTTATTCCGCGGCCCTTCAGCTTGAGGGCTTTTAAAGAAGTGTTTGCGATAAGCCCGATCTTTAAATATATCCGAAACAGCCTAGTAATTGTGGGGCTTAATATTTTTGGAACGCTGTTAAGCTGCAGCCTTGTGGCTTATGGTTTTTCCAGATTTAACTGTAAAGAAAAAAATATCTGGTTCACCATTCTTCTTTCGACGATGATGATTCCTAATTTTACACTTATCATTCCCCAGTTTGGAATGTATACAAAATTAAAATGGGTGAATACAATCTTGCCATTGACGGTTCCTGCATTTCTTGCGACGAATGCCTTTTCTGTTTTTATCCTACGGCAGTTTTTCCTGTCGTTTCCAAAAGAACTGGATGAAGCGGCCAGATTGGACGGGTGCAGTTATTTTGGGGTTTTCTGGCGCATTTTGCTTCCAAATTCCAAGACCGTCATGTTTGTCGTAGCATTGTTCTGTTTCGTTGGCAGTTGGAATGACTTTTTCGGGCCGTTGATCTATCTGAACGATATGGAAAAATATACATTGGCGGTTGGACTAGTCATGCTGAAGGCATCGCAGGGAGCGACCCTTGACATGGGCCCGATGATGGCAGCGGCGTTGATTGCCGTCATTCCAACCTTTATTCTTTATCTGACCTGCCAGAAATATTTTGTACAGGGCGTTGTTACCAGTGGATTGAAGGGATAAGGAGAAAAAATATGTTTAAAGAATTGGTACATAAGGCAGATCTTGGAAATGGTTACTATATGAATCCGATATTGGATGGAGATTATGCAGATCCGGCAGTTTTTCGGGAAGGAGAAACGTATTATCTGACGGTTTCTACCGGCCAATACCGGCCAGGTTTGTCAATTTTTGAGTCGAAGGATCTTGTAAACTGGAGATTGCTTTGCCATCCCTTGGAAAAATTTGAGGGTTCTGTCTGGGCACCGGATATTTTGAAAATGAATGGAAAATACTACATCTATTTTTGCGCCGAGGGAAGCAACTGGGTGATCTGGTCGGATCAAATCGATGGAAAATGGAGTGAAGCGATCGATCTCCATGTAGGTCATATTGATCCAGGGCATGTGGCTGATGAAAAGGGAAAGAGATATTTGTTCCTGTCGGATAATTATCTGGTTCCCCTTTCGGATGATGGCCTTTCGGTTGCCGGAGAGATGGTGCAGGTGCTGAAAGCTCCGCCGATTTCTGAATCCTGGGATATTGAAGGTGCCTTTCCGGAGGCCCCCAATGTATTTAAAAGGGGTGAGTATTACTATCTGACCTATGCGGATGGCGGAACCTCGGGGCCGGCTACTTCACATATGATTATGTCTGCGAGAGCTAAAAATCTGTATGGACCATGGGAAATGTCACCTTACAATCCCATTGTCCATACCTGGAGCAGAGAAGAAAAATGGCATTCGAAAGGGCATGGTCATTTTGTGGAAGATATAGAAGGAAAATGGTGGGTGATCTATCATTCCTATGAAAAAGGTTATGATGCGTTGGGAAGAAAATTATTGCTGTCTCCGGTAGAATTTATGGCGGATGGTTGGTTTCGGGTAACAAAGCCTGCAGATGAAGCTACGTTGAAACCTGTTGGAGAAGTAATCGAAGATAACAGTTGCTTTTCTGATGATTTTCAGGGAGATGAGATAAAGGGCTGGCGTTCATGGGAAGAAAAGGACTGGACAAGGTATCAAAAATCTGAAAAAGGACTGCTTATAAAAGCGGTAAATATGACCATTGGAATGGGACATCCACTGACGATTATTACAGGCGATCATAGTTATGAAATCACAATACATGTATCACCGGAAAAGAATTGTGAAGCGGGAATCATTTTACAATATGATGATAAGATTTATAATGCCATCAGTTTAAAAAATGGCTGTTTAAAAATTTACCGCCTTGGACAATGCCTGGCAGCAAAAGAAACAGGAAAGAAAGCCTACTGGCTGAAAATGAGAAACGAAGAGCAGTACGTCTCTTTCTACTACAGTGAAGATGGTGTGAGCTATCATAAAATGAATTATGTGATCAATACGGCCAGCCAGAATACGCATGCCTATAATGGTTTTTTAAGCCTGCGGCCGGGAATCTTTGCCGTGGGAGAAAATGCAGTGCTGTTTCAGGATTTTCAATATACAGGTCTCAAATAACAATAAGTCCGCGTGTCAGAAAGTGACATGCGGGCTTTTTTCGGAAAGGATTGTTATTTGCCAAAGCTTATGTTAAAATAAGAAAGAAAATCGGAAAAACACAGGAGGTTTCAATAAATGGAAAGCTACAAGCAGGAGTTTATCGAGTTTATGGTTGCCAGTGACGTGCTGAAGTTCGGTGAGTTCACCCTGAAAAGCGGAAGAAAATCACCGTTTTTTATGAATGCAGGTGCCTACACCACAGGAACACAGCTTCGCAAGCTGGGTGAGTATTATGCGAAGGCCATTCACGATCATTACGGACTGGATTTTGATATTCTTTTTGGACCGGCATACAAGGGAATTCCTTTAAGCGTTGCCACCGCTATGGCAATCAGCGAGCTTTACGGAAAAGATGTCCGCTACTGCTCCAACCGTAAGGAGGTCAAAGACCATGGAGACAAGGGAATCCTGCTGGGAAGCCCCATCAAGGACGGCGACCGCGTGGTGATCATTGAGGACGTGACCACTTCCGGAAAATCCATCGAGGAGACTTTCCCTATCATCCAGGCCCAGGGAAAAGTAGAGATCAAAGGGCTGATCGTATCTCTGAACCGCATGGAGAGAGGGCAGGGAACGAAGAGCGCTCTGGAGGAAATCCAGGAGAAATACGGTTTCCCGGCCAATGCCATCGTAAATATGGCAGAAGTGACCGAGCACCTTTACAACAAAGAGTGCGGCGGAAAAGTTGTTATCGATGATGGCATCAAAACAGCCATCGACGCATACTATGAGCAGTACGGAGCAAAATAAGCAGACAAGAAGGAGGAATTTCCATGAGCGAAAAGATTTATAAGGCCATGAAAAATACCGGAGCACTGAATATTGCAGTTGGAATCGTGACTCTGGTGACAGGGATCGCCAGCGGAATCCTGCTGATCGTTTCCGGAGCAAATCTTCTGAAAAAGAAAAAGGGAATCCTGCTCTGAAATTTTAAATTATGAAAAAATCAACAAAAAATAGAATCAGGGTGATCGGAGTGATTCTGTTTTTCCTCTATCTGGCAGTTCTGACGTATTTTCTCTTCTTTTCGGAAAAATACGGCAGGACGGCAGAGCGGGAATTCAGCTACAATCTGACTCCGTTTCTGGAGATCCGCCGTTTCTGGAACTACCGGGAATTTCTGGGGCTTAAAGCAGTGTTCATCAATCTGGCAGGAAATGTTCTGGCCTTTGTGCCGTTCGGGGCGATCCTGCCGGTGATCAGCCGAAGGATGCGGGGCTTTTTCCGGGTGATGCTTCTGGGCTTTTCCTTCAGCCTTCTGGTGGAGTGTACCCAGCTTGTGACCCGGGTGGGGACCTTTGATGTGGATGATCTGATGCTGAACACCCTGGGGGCTGTGCTCGGGTATTTATTTTTTGCCCTGTGCGACCGGATAAGGAGACATATTTATGGCTAAGAAAAAAATGTATACATTTTCCGAACGCCGCCATTCCAGAAAAGGGATCACCTCCACGGTGCTGGGGAGCATTTCTGTGGTCATTTTTATCGCGCTGACTTACTTTGCCTGGTGGTCTTACGGTGAAGGGGGAGCGATCCTCGGATCCTTAGGAGTTACGGGAATCGTTTTTGCTCTCTGCGGCCTGGTCAGCGGTCTGACCAGTTTCCGTGAAAAACATATCCTGTATACGTTTTCCAAGGCGGGTTCCATCGTCAGCAGTGTGGCGCTGGTGCTGTGGATCTTCGTGATCCTGCTGGGCGTATCGTAAATGTAGTCACCTCACCGCAGGGCGGAACTGTCGCTCTGCGGCGTTTTTTTAGACAGCAGTTCAGAGCAGAAGCTGCGAATGCAGCGAGAGTGCGAAGCACGGGTCTGTGGCTTGATCTAAACGGGAAGTTAGATTTGGAGGAAAATCAAATGGATATGAAACGACTGAAAAAACAGATGGACTTTATTCTGGAGATTGACAAAGAGAAAAATATTAAGCGTCAGACACTGATCACCGATGCAAGCCGTCAGGAGACGGATGCGGAGCACGCCTGGCATCTGGCTGTGATGTGTGCCCTTCTCTCAGAGTATTCCAATGAGAAAATTGATGTGGCTCACACGATGCTGATGGTACTCATGCATGATCTGGTGGAGATTGATGCGGGTGATACCTATGCTTACGACGAGGAGGCGAATAAGAGCAAGGAGGAGCGGGAGCTGAAAGCCGCAGACCGGATCTACAACCTTCTTCCTCCGGATCAGGCCAAAATGGCAAGAGAACTCTGGGATGAGTTCGAGGCCATGGAGACACCGGAGTCCAAATTTGCCAACACACTGGACAAGATCCAGCCGGCAATCCTCAACGACGCTGCAGGCGGCGTTTCCTGGACGAGTCATACGGTATACATTGATCAGATCTTGAAACGCGATGCCCGGGTACATGAAGGCAGCGAGGTTCTCTGGGAGTATACAAAAAACATTCTGGATGAAAATGTAAAAAACGGAAATATCAAAACGAGGTAGAACATGGAAACGAAAAATAACGAAGAAAACGGCGTGCTCCGGGAGCGTTTCGCTCTGGCCATGGAGCGGATCGGTGAGATCGCCGGGGAGGCTACGGTGCCGGAAGCCTATCAGCCTTATTTCAGAAGAACCGCCGGTTTTATCCTGACTATGGAAGGTCTCTACGGCGAAATAAAAAACGGTCACACAGAAAAGTATACACTGGAAGAGTGGCAGACTCTGAACTGGAGTCTCTATCAGGATATTCTTCCGGAACATTATGAGAAAAGCTATGCAAACCCGGATTACGCCCTGGAGCAGCTGGGTGAGACCCACAGCAGACTCCTGTGTTTTTTGTATACAGAACTTCGGACGATGATCGTCAGCGCCTTTGAGCAGCGGCTGGAGGAGATCGTGGTTCTGGCAGAGCTTTTCATTGAAGTATACAATGCCTTTGAGGGCGAAGAGCTTCCCTCCTACCGGGAGATTCAGCAGATCCTTTATTGGTTCAAGAGCGATTACAGTGAGCTTTTCCTGACGGAGCGGCTGGAGGATCAGCTTAATCCGGATCACGATTTTGCCAAGAAGATCCTGATGGAAGCAGATCTTTCCGACCTCTCTTATCTCTATAAATATGGCGAGTATATTTCCGATAATGAGCTGAAGATGGCGGAATACATCAACCAGCTGTCGGAGGAGACTGTTCAGCGCATGGCAGATGTATACAGCGAAGGCCTGCGCCTGTATTTTGTACAGAGCCGGAAAGACCTCTCCAAAAAGAAGACCGTCAATGTGCGTTTTGTCATTGGTTTCGAGCGGATGATCCGAAAAGCGGTGGAAAATTTCCGGGCCATGGGACTGGAGCCTGTGATCTACCGGGCAGCCCCGGGCGTGCGTCCGGTCGGTTACTGCGGCGGCATCCCCAACAAGCAGTTTGCCTATGACCACCGGGCGGACGAGGCCCTTTTCCTGGATGGAAATTATAACGAGAGAAGACTGGGCGTCATGCGGACGGCCTATGAGAAGAACAAAGAGCTGGCGGCTGTGTTTGCAGGTCCGGCCTGCCAGGAGGTCTTCGGCGGTAAGCCTTTTGCTCCGGTGGACAAAGAGAGCGCCTGCCATCTCTCCGAGCGGCAGCAGAAGCTTGCGCTGGAATATCAGAATGATCTGGCCCAGCTTCGGAACCGCTACATCAACGGTGAGGAGACCGGCTTTACCGTGCTCTGCTTTCCGACACCGGAGGTAGGAGAGAAGTTCCCGGAGATCTTCCGCGAGATTATCCGGATCAACACGCTGGATTATAAGAAATATCAGACGATTCAGCAGACCATTATCGACACCCTGGATCAGGGCGTGAAGGTTCATGTGCTGGGAAGAGGAGCGAACCATACGGATATCACCGTGGCTCTCCATGAGCTTAAGGATCCTGCAAAGGAGACGATCTTTGAAAACTGCGTGGCGGATTGTAACATTCCCGTGGGAGAGGTCTTCACTTCACCGAAGCTTGCGGGAACCAATGGTGTGCTGGAAGTGACCGAGACCTTCCTGGCCGGCTTTTACTATAAGGATCTCCGGGTGGTATTCCGGGATGGTATGGTGACAGAGTATCACTGTTCCAACTTTGACTCTGAGGAGAAGAACCTCGAGTATCTGAAAGAGACGATCATGAACCGCCACGAGAGCCTTCCCATCGGTGAGTTTGCGATTGGCACAAACACCACGGCCTACGCTGTGTCTGAGAAGTATGGCATCGGCGATCAGCTGCCGGTGCTGATTGCGGAAAAGATGGGACCGCATTTCGCTGTGGGCGATACCTGCTACAGCTGGGGCGAGGACTGTCCGGTTTACAATCCGGACGGCAAGGAGATCATCGCCCGGGACAACGAGGTTTCCATTCTCCGAAAAGAAGATGTATCTAAAGCTTACTTCGGCTGTCACACCGACATTACCGTGCCCTATAAGGAACTGGGAGCTGTCCGTGTCATTAAGGCTGACGGAAGCGAAATCTCCATTATCGAGAATGGCCGCTTCGTCCTGCCGGTAACGGAAGAGCTCAACGAGCCACTGGACGAATAAAGGGATATTTATAATAAGAAGAAACGCCGTGAAAGACAGAAACGAAACTGTCTTTCACGGCGTTTGTTTTTTCGGAAAAATAATTTACCGGATGATATCCTTCATGATACCGACACCCAGGGCATCGGCGCCTGTGTGGCAGGCGATGCTTAAGGGAAGGGGATCTTTCTCAATCTTGTAATCCGGGAAGGCTTTCTGGAGTTCTGCCTGCCACATCTCGCCCACGGAGTCGTCTCCGGAGTAAGCGGCGCGGATCAGAAGCTTCTGGCCTTTGAAGCGGACGGTTTCATCTTCCTTCAGGCCGTCGATGATGGCCTTGATGGCGGCTTTCATGCCGCGGACTTTTTTGTAGGCATCCAGCTTTCCACCCTGGATCTGGAGGACCGGTTTGATGTTGAGGACGGTGCCGATGGCAGCGCCGGCAGCGGTGACACGGCCGCCTTTTTTCAGGTATTCCAGGGTATTGACAGCGATGTAGATGCTGGATTCCAGGCCGTCTTTTTCCAGGTAAGCTTTAATCTCAGCTCCTGTTTTTCCGTCTTTCGTCATCTGGAGAGCTTCCAGAACGGACTGGCGCATGGTAACGGAGATCCGGTGGTTGTCCACCACATGGACACGGCCGTTAAATTCTCTGGCGAAACCGGCAGCAGTCTCATGGCTTCCGGAAAGACCGCTGGACATGGGGATGTGTACGACCTCGTCGTGGGTCTTTAAGATCTCCTCCCAGAGATCCATCAGGTCAGCCGGGGAGGGCTGGGTGGTGCTGATATCTGCCTTGGCCCGCATTTTCTCATAAAATTCCTTCGGGGTGATGGACTGATGCTCATAGTAAGCATTTCCGTCGATGAGGATGGGCATGGGCAGAAGATAAACGCCAAGTTCCTTCGCCTGCGCCGGGGTAAGTCCGCTGTTTGTGTCAGTCATGACTGCTACGCTCATATATATTCTCCTTTAGTTGGTGTCTTCTGGTGTGAAATCAGCAAGTACGAGATCAGCAAGCCACAGACCCATGCATGCGTTGCATGCATTATCCGTTGCTGTTGCAGCTCTTGTCTGCGGCTTATGGGCGTTCCGCCCATCCCAAATTGAATCATCAGCCTACCACGAGCAAGCTTGTGTAGTTTGACTATTCAATTCGGAGATTCTCTGCTCTGTTACTCCAATATTATACAGATTGGGGCTGATAATTGCAAGAACAGTATTTGGAATATGTTGCAATTTCCGGGGAAAGGTAATATAATAGCAAAGGAGTCGGGAAACTCCCGGCTCGTCTTTTTTCCAACATTTCAAAGATAAAGGCAGGTGAACAGAATGGACGGTTGCGACAGTCATGGGCGAAGTAGAAATATGGAACGGGAAATGAGCGGCAGTCTGTTCTGTTCACTCTGATATTTCCTGTTCTGTTTTCAAATTCCAAGCCTGAACATCGCTATAACTGCAACTGTTTGTGAAGGACGAATCGTTCTTCATTTCTTTTGATGTCATGGTCGAAAGTGTTTTTTCGACAGCAGCATCTTTTTTGCGTGGGCAAATGTAAAGATGCCAGGGTCAAAAGGTCAAAAAGCCGTTCATGCTTGCATGATAAGGCTTTTGAACTTGAGACCCGCCAAACATGAGAAAGTAGCGATTTACGCAGTAAATCAGCGAATTTCGAATGTTTGTAGAATTGCGGGAGCTGCTTTGCAGCGGAGCAATTCGTAGGCATCAGTTGGGGGCAAAAGACCTTTTGACCCCAACATCATGTAAAGTAAGTAGACAAAACAGGAGGGCGAAATGGAAAACAACGTACAGGAAGATTACAAATCAGAAATCCTTGACATTGTCAGAAGCAACGCCTCACCGGGGATCATGCGTGATAAACTGGAAGATTATCATGAGAACGATCTGGCAGAGGTGTTTCCGGAGCTGACGATCACGGAAAGACGGAAAGTGTACCGCATTCTCGACATTGGGATGCTTTCCGATATTTTTGAACACATTGATGAAAAACAGGCAGCTGCCTACCTCGATGAGATGGATATCAAGAAAGCGGCAGCTATCCTTTCCGGTATGGAGACAGATGCAGTCGTGGACGTTCTGCGGATGACCTCCAAAGAAAAACGGCCGGTTCTCATCGATCTCATGGATGCGGAAGCCAGAAAAGATATGGCAGTCATCGCTTCCTTCGATGACGAGGAGATCGGTAGCCGCATGACAACCAACTGCATCGTGATCCGTGAGAACCTCACGGTAAAACAGGCCATGAGCGGCCTCATCGATCAGGCGGCAAAAAATGACAACATCTCCACAATCTTTGTGGTGACAGAGGATGGTACTTTCTATGGAGCCATCGATCTGAAGGATCTCATCATCGCCCGGCAGGAATCCCCTCTGGAAGATCAGATCGTGACCTCCTACCCGTACGTTTACGGCCAGGAGCAGATCGATGACTGTATCGAAAAACTGAAGGATTATTCCGAGAACTCCATTCCAGTGCTCGACAACGACAACAAGCTTCTGGGTGTCATCACCTCTCAGAGCATTGTAGAGCTGGTCGATGACGAGATGGGAGAGGACTACGCGAAGTTCGCAGGTCTGACCGCAGAGGAGGATTTGAAGGAGCCCTTAAAGGAGAGCATCAAGAAACGTCTCCCCTGGCTTCTGATACTGCTGGGCCTTGGCATGGTGGTATCCTCCGTCGTGGGCGTATTTGAGCAGGTGGTCAGCCAGCTGACCATCATCATGTGCTTCCAGTCTCTGATCCTTGACATGGCAGGTAATGTGGGTACCCAGTCCCTGGCTGTTACCATCCGTGTCCTGATGGATGAGTCCCTCACCGGCAAACAGAAGCTGGAGCTGGTATGGAAGGAAATGCGGATCGGTTTCTCCAACGGTGTGATTTTGGGAGTCCTTTCCTTCCTGATCATCGGTCTTTACATCGCGCTTTTCAAGGGCAAGACCTTCGGTTTTGCTTACGCGGTGTCCGGCTGTATCGGCCTTTCCCTGGTGCTGGCCATGGTCATTTCCGGGGCGGTGGGAACCTGCATCCCTCTGTTTTTCAAGAAGATTCATGTGGACCCGGCTGTAGCTTCCGGTCCCCTGATCACCACCATCAACGACCTGGTGGCAGTTATTTCCTACTATGGTCTCTGCGGCCTCCTGCTTGTGGGTGTCCTGCATCTGGCCGGATAACTATTTATATAGGAAGATTTCCCGCGGATTTTGTGAAAATGCTTTCATAAAGTTCGTGGGATTTTTTTATTGTTCAGAGCCAAGCAGGTTTCAATGCAAAATGCGAATCATGCTTGCATGAATGAGCACTTTTGTCTTGAAGCCTATTTGGCGGATACGCCAAACCGACGAAATGCGTAGCATTTTGGAGGTGGCTCTGAACTTTTATGAAAAGCGTTAGGGAAGATCAGTTGACAATGCCAGTAAGAGTTAGTAAAATAACAGGATAGGAACTGAAAAAATAATATACATACTTAAAGGAGATTATGAATCATGGCAAAAGTCGGTATTGTAATGGGCAGTGATTCGGATATGCCGGTTATGGCGAAAGCTGCGGATATCCTGGAAAAACTGGGAATCGATTATGAGATGACTATTATTTCTGCACACAGAGAACCGGATGAGTTTTTTGCGTATGCGAAATCCGCTGAGAGCAAAGGCTTCAAGGTGATCATCGCGGGAGCCGGTATGGCGGCTCATCTGCCGGGAATGTGCGCGGCAATTTTCCCGATGCCGGTCATCGGTATTCCCATGCACACCACCTCTCTGGGAGGAAGAGACTCCCTTTACTCCATCGTTCAGATGCCCACAGGCATTCCGGTGGCGACGGTAGCCATTAACGGCGGAGCCAACGCAGGTATCCTGGCAGCCAAGATCCTTGCTACCTCTGATGAGGCGCTTCTTGAGAGACTGAAAGCATACTCCCAGGAGATGAAAGAGCAGGTAGTGGCCAAAGCCGAGAAGCTTGACAAGGTCGGATATAAGGAATACATGAACAAATAATGCGAAAAGGCGTTAAGAGAAACACGAGATCAGATAAATAAGGAGGACTTTACAAATGGATTACAAGAAGGCAGGCGTAGATATCGAGGCTGGCTATAAATCAGTAGAGCTTATGAAAGAGCATGTAAAGAAAACCATGCGCGAGGAAGTGCTTGGCGGGATCGGTGGATTCTCAGGTGCATTTTCCATGGACAAGTTCAAAGGCATGGAGCATCCGACGCTGGTATCCGGAACCGACGGTGTGGGTACCAAACTGAAACTGGCATTTATCATGGACAAACACGACACCGTCGGTATCGACTGTGTGGCTATGTGCGTGAACGACATTGCCTGTGCAGGCGGCGAGCCGCTGTTTTTCCTGGACTACATTGCCTGCGGCAAAAACTATCCGGAGAAAATCGCTTCCATCGTAAAAGGTGTGGCTGACGGCTGCATCCAGTCCGACGCAGCTCTGATCGGCGGCGAGACTGCCGAGATGCCGGGCTTTTATCCGGAAGATGAGTATGATCTGGCCGGCTTCGCAGTTGGCGTGGTAGATCAGAAGGATCTCATCACCGGAGCAAACATCAAAGCAGGCGATACCCTTGTCGGAATCGCATCCAGCGGCGTTCACAGCAACGGCTTTTCTCTGGTCCGCAGCGTCTTCAAGATGGACAAAGAGACTCTGGATACCTACCATGAAGAGCTTGGAAAAACCCTTGGCGAGGCCCTTCTGGCTCCGACCAAAATCTATGTAAAGACCATGAAGAGCATCAAAAAGGCAGGCGTTACCGTAAAAGGCTGCAGCCACATCACCGGCGGCGGTTTCTACGAGAACGTTCCGCGTATGCTTCCGGAGGGCGCTCACGCTGTCATCGAGAAGAGCAGCTATGAAGTTCCGGCCATCTTCCGCATGCTCCAGAAAGAGGGAGATATCGAGGAGCATATGATGTACAATACCTTCAACATGGGTATTGGTCTGGTGCTTGCCATCGATCCGAAGGATGTAGATACCGTTCTGGAGGCTGTGAAAGCAGCAGGCGAGACTCCCTATGTCATCGGTCACATCGAGGCAGGAGAAAAAGGAGTAACCGTATGCTGAGAATGGCAGTCCTGGTCTCCGGCGGCGGGACCAATCTCCAGGCGATCATTGACAGCATTGGAAACGGAACCGTGACCAACGCTGAGATCGCCGTTGTAATCAGCAATAACCGCTCTGCTTACGCTCTTGAGAGGGCGAAGCAGAACGGTATCGACGCGGCTGTGGTGTCCCCGAAGGATTATGAGACCCGGGAGGCCTTCAACCGGGCTCTCCTTGAGAAAATCCAGTCCTATCAGGTGGATCTTGTGGTGCTGGCCGGCTGCCTTGTGGTCATCCCGAAGATCATGGTGGATGCCTATCCAAACCGGATCATCAACATTCATCCGTCCCTGATCCCTTCCTTCTGCGGAACCGGCTATTATGGACTCAAGGTTCATGAGGCGGCTCTTGAGCGCGGCGTGAAGGTAACGGGAGCCACGGTACATTTCGTGGACGACGGTACGGATACCGGCCCGATCATTCTCCAGAAGGCTGTGGAAATCAAGGACGGCGATACGCCGGAGGTTCTCCAGCGCCGTGTCATGGAGGAGGCTGAGTGGGTCATCATGCCGAAGGCCATTGATCTGATTGCAAACGGAAAAGTAAAGGTAGTGGATCACCGGACAGTGATCTCCGAATGATAAAGGAGCATACAAAGATGAAAGTATTGATTGTTGGCAGCGGCGGCAGAGAGCATG
The DNA here is from genome assembly GCF_020686945.1 of Fusicatenibacter faecihominis. NCBI lineage: Bacteria > Bacillati > Bacillota > Clostridia > Lachnospirales > Lachnospiraceae > Fusicatenibacter > Fusicatenibacter faecihominis. The sequence goes on from NZ_JAJEPR010000027.1 coordinate 30,418, forward strand.
CCATTGCCTGGAAAGTGGCTCAGAGCCCCAAAGTAGACAAGATTTACTGCGCGCCGGGAAATGCCGGTATCGCAGAGTATGCAGAATGTCTTCCTATTACAGCCATGGAGTTTGACAAGCTGGCTGCATTTGCAAAAGAAAACAGCGTAGATCTTACGATTGTGGGAATGGATGATCCTCTGGTGGGTGGTATCGTGGATACCTTTGAGGCCCAGGGCTTACGGGTTTTCGGTCCGAGAAAAAATGCGGCCATCCTGGAAGGCTCCAAAGCATTTTCCAAGGACCTGATGAAAAAATATCAGATTCCCACAGCTGCCTATGAGACCTTCGACAGCGCGGAGGCGGCGCTCGCTTATCTGGAAAATGCTGATTTCCCCATCGTTCTCAAAGCCGACGGCCTGGCTCTCGGAAAAGGCGTTCTGATTTGCCAGAACCTCGATGAGGCAAAAGAGGGCGTCAAGGAGATCATGACCGACAAGAAATTCGGCTCTGCCGGAAATCGTCTGGTCATCGAGGAGTTCATGACCGGCCGTGAGGTTTCCGTCCTTTCCTTCGTGGACGGCAAGACCATCAAGACCATGACCTCCGCTCAGGACCACAAGCGGGCAGGAGACGGCGATACGGGACTGAACACCGGCGGAATGGGAACTTTTTCACCGAGCCCCTTCTATACGGATGAAGTCGATGATTTCTGCAAAAAATACATCTATCAGGCAACGGTGGATGCCATGGCAAAAGAAGGCCGTGAGTTCAAGGGAATCATTTTCTTCGGTCTGATGTTGACGGAAAAAGGCCCGCGCGTGCTGGAGTACAACGCCCGTTTCGGCGACCCGGAGGCACAGGTGGTTCTTCCTAGGATGAAAAATGATCTGGTGGAGGTCTGCGAGGCCTGCATCGATGGAAAACTGGATGAGGTAGATCTTCAGTTTGAGGACAATGCAGCTGTCTGCGTGGTTCTTGCAAGTGAAGGTTATCCGGTGAAATATGACAAAGGCTTGCCCATCCGCGGACTGGAAAACTTCAAGGGAAAAGAGGGATACTATGTATTCCACGCAGGAACAAAATTTGACGGAGATACGATTGTCACCAACGGCGGCCGTGTGCTGGGTGTGACGGCAAAGGGCGAAAACCTGAAAGCTGCCAGAGCCAATGCTTACGAAGCTGTCAAATGGATTGATTTTGACAACAAGTATTATCGTCATGATATTGGAAAAGCCATCGACGAGGCTTGAAAGTAAGAGAGGTACAAGATTTATGAACAAAACAAAGAAAAACTGGAAGGGCGCGCTGATCCTTGGCCTGATCCTTCTCTTTATGATGAGTGTCACGGCGCTGGCGTCCTCTGATAACTCTCTGTCCGCACTGAATGTGGAGAACGGAACCGTTTCTCCGGATTTTGTGTACAGCACCTGGGAGTACGACGTAAAGGTAGCACCGGGAACCACAGAACTGATCCTGAACCCCACAACATCTGATTCCAACGCTTCCGTGACTTCCATTGAGGGAACCACCCTGGACAACGGAACCGGAACCGTACTGATCACTGTCACCGCCGAGAATGGCAGCGCTTTTACCTACACACTTCATGTATCTGTGGATGAGAGCCTGGCTCCGGAGACGGAGAGTGAGACCGAGCCCGCGACGGAAGCACCGACCGAGGCGCCTACCCAGGCCGTTACCGAGACTCCGGCTACGGAGATCACCCAGAACGAAGCTTATATCAAGCTGAACAATCAGGTAAATTCCTACAAAGAGCGTCTGGATCTCTCTATGAAGATCATTTACGGACTGATCGCTTTCTCTGTTCTGCTTCTCTTCATCATCATCAACCAGATTCTGAGAAATAAGGATCTCAAGGATGATCTCCGCGACATGGAGGAGATGGGAGCAAACATGGGCGGTTACGGCCAGGAAACCTACGGAGACAACGGAAACTACTATGAAGAACCCGCGAAACCCATGACCCGCAAGGAGAAAAAGCAGGTCAAGAAGGAAGAAAAACAGCGGGCGAAAGAAGAAAAACGCAATAAGAAAAAAGGCAACCAGCCCGAGCAGCAGCAAGATGCTTACCAGAACTCCGGCAATGGAGCTTATCAGCCGGAGCAGGATGGCCGCCAGATGAATTATCAGGATCCGGCACCCCAGACCTGGCAGCAGGGACCGCAGACCTGGCAGCAGCAGCCGGTCTACCAGCAGAACCCTTACCAGCAGGCACAGCAGCCGGTTTACCAGCAGCAGAATCCTTACCAGCAGGCAGAGCCAGTAAATCAGGCTCCCCAGCAGCAGGTCCCCAGCATGGAGGAAGCCTTTGCTCCCCAAGCACAGCCGGAGAACCAGGGAGCAGCTGACGGCGAGAAAAAAGATGTAGATGTAACCATGGTCGAGCTTTGATCATGAGGAAAAAGGAGCGAAAGCTCCTTTTTTCGTGCCTAGTACAGTGAAAATTAAGTATCTGCTATATTGACGCAGGATGATTTCTTCATATGCAAGGCGGAGAAATGAGGCGTAGCGGTGGCTACGTCGATTGACGACAACGCAGCAGATGAAAAATCAGACAAGTCAATATGGCGGTTACTTAATATTTACTGTACTATAGAAAGGCGGGCGAACTTGTATCTTGCAATCAGGAGGTATCTGTGCTATTATGTGTATAACAACAGAAACGAGGTGAAGCGCGGGCAAAAGTTCCGCGGTAAAATATGGTGATAAAGATTGATTTTCAAAGCGACGAGGCTCTCTATATCCAGCTTCGCAATCAGATTATTTTAGGCATCGCCACCTCCACTTTGCGGGAGGGAGACGTGCTGCCCTCCGTGCGCCAGCTGGCTGAGGATATCGGCATCAACATGCATACGGTGAATAAGGCCTACTCCGTTTTGCGGCAGGAAGGCTTTGTGACCATCGACCGGCGTCGGGGAGCCATCGTGAGTCTGGATGTGGATAAGCTGCAGGCTTTGGATGAAATGCAGAAGAACTTAAGAGTACTGCTGGCAAAAGGCAGATGCAAGAACATCACGAGGCAGGAAATCCACGATATGGTGGATGAAATTTTTGACGGATATGACGACAAGTAGGAGGACGATAGATGGAGCAGTTTACAAAGAAAGCAGCCAGTGCCCTGAAGCTTGCCGCGAAGGCGGCCAGACGGAGAGGCCATAGCTATATCGGTTCCGAGCACCTTCTTCTGGGACTTCTGGAAGAGGGGGAGGGAACCGCAGCCCAGGTTCTGATCGGAGCCGGGGTGGAGGAGGAGAAGCTTAAAAGCCTCATCGACCAGCTCATCGCCCCGGAAGGCGGCGTGGGACTGGCATCCCGGGAGGGTTACACCCCCAGAGCTTCCGCGATCCTGGAAAACAGTGTCCGGGAGGCAGAGCTTTTTCATATGGAGCAGGCGGGAACCGAGCACATCCTGCTCACGATCATCAAGGATCCGGAGTGCGTGGCTACGCGGCTTCTTCACACGATGGGCGTGAATCTCCAGAAGCTTTATCGGGCCATTCTGGACAGCATGGGCATCCCGGAGGAGGTTTACCGGGAGATGAACCAGGGAGCCAGAAATGCAAACCGGAGTGAGGGTGGAAATACGCCGACTCTGGAGCAGTACAGCCGGGACCTCACTGCCCTGGCAGAAGAGGGAAAACTGGATCCTGTGGTGGGAAGAGAGCAGGAGATTGAGCGGATCATGGAGATCCTGAGCCGCCGGACCAAGAATAATCCCTGTCTGGTAGGCGAGCCGGGCGTTGGAAAGACTGCCATTGTGGAAGGTCTGGCCCAGCGGATCGCCATGGGCGCAGTTCCGGCTCCCTTACAGAACCGGAGACTTCTGACTCTCGATATGGCCAGTATGGTGGCAGGAAGCAAATACCGGGGAGAGTTTGAGGAGCGGATCAAGCGTGTCATCAAGGAGGCGGAGGAGAGCCAGGAGGTTCTTCTCTTCATCGACGAGCTCCATACGATCATCGGAGCCGGCGGAGCGGAGGGAGCCATGGATGCCTCCAACATCCTGAAGCCCTCCTTGGCCCGCGGCGAGATCCAGCTCATCGGCGCTACCACGATCGAGGAATATCGGAAATACATCGAGAAAGACCCTGCATTGGAGCGGCGTTTCCAGCCTGTGACCGTGGAGGAGCCCACGATGGAGGAGACCGTGGAGATCCTCAAAGGCCTTCGCAAGGCTTATGAGAAACATCACGGCGTTGTGATCACTGACGAGGCGGTCCAGGCGGCAGTCACCCTGTCCGAGCGCTATATCAACGACCGCTTCCTTCCGGACAAGGCCATCGACCTTCTGGATGAGGCAGCCGCCAGAAAGCAGCTCCAGGGTTACAAGATTCCGAAGGCTTTGGAAGAACTGAAAAACCGGGCGGAGGAGCTGGAAGAGTTAAAAGAAGCTGCGATTGTGGAAAATGATTTCGGCAAGGCTGCAGATTATAAGAAGGAACAGGTGGAGGTCCGGCAGAAATTCGAGCAGCAGCGCAAACGCCTGCAGAAAAAAGCCGGTGAGAACGCCACGAAAGTCCGGGAGGAGGATATCGCCGAGGTGGTGGCTCTCTGGACCCGGATTCCGGTGCAGCGTCTGGCAGAGAAGGAATCCCACCGTCTCCTGAAGCTGGAGCACACCCTTCATCAGCGGGTGGTGGGCCAGGATGAGGCAGTTCAGGCCGTGGCGAAAGCCATCCGCCGTGGCAGAGTGGGCCTTAAGGACCCGAAGAGACCCATCGGTTCCTTCTTGTTTTTGGGCCCCACCGGCGTCGGAAAAACAGAGCTTTCCAAGACACTGGCGGAGGTAGTATTTGGCAGCGAGCAGGCCATGATCCGCGTCGATATGTCCGAATATATGGAAAAGCACAGCGTCTCCAAGCTGGTAGGTTCCCCACCAGGCTATGTGGGCTATGAGGAGGGCGGCCAGCTCAGCGAGAAGGTCCGCCGAAATCCTTATTCCGTGATTCTTTTTGATGAGATCGAGAAAGCCCATCCGGATGTGTTCAACATCCTGCTTCAGGTGCTGGATGACGGCCACATCACCGATTCCAGAGGAAGAAAGGTGGACTTCAAGAACACGATCCTCATTATGACCTCCAACGCAGGCGCGTCCTCCATCATGTCGCCGAAGAAGCTTGGGTTTGCCGCCGTGGACGATGAGAAGCGGAATTATCAGGTGATGAAGGACAATGTCATGGAAGAGGTGCGCCGGATCTTCAAGCCGGAGTTTCTGAACCGAATCGACGAGATCATCGTTTTCCATTCACTGAATAAGGACCATGTGAAAAAGATCGCCGGTATCCTTCTGAATGAATTTTCCAGACGGTGCAAGGAGCAGCTGAATATCACGCTGGAGGTGCGGCCCTCCGCGAAAGAGCTGATTTCAGAGGCCGGTTTTGATGAGAAATACGGAGCCCGCCCCTTAAAACGGGCCATCCAGACCAAGGTGGAGGACGCTCTGGCCCAGGAGATTCTGGAGGGCAGAGTGAAAGCCGGAGATACTGTTGCCGTGGGCGTTTCTAAAAAAGAAGTGAAATTCGTGGTAAAGAACCATAAAGAACTGGAAAAAAACGACGATTTATGATAAAATTTTAAATGAGATTCAAATTTCAGCGGCTGTCTTTCGGGCGGCCGTTGAGAGATAACATGCGTTTCTTGCATAATGGAAGAACAGAAAGACGATCAGGAGGACATAAGAGATGTCAGTAATCAGCGAACTCATCCGCTCAGAAGCAGATGGTACATTAAGCTTTGGAAACTACGAACTGGAAAGCAAATCCAAAAAACAGGATTTCGAGCATCAGGGAGATTTATATAAAGTAAAAACCTTCAAGGAGATCACCAAACTGGAGCGCAACGGCATGTTCGTTTATGAGTCCGTTCCGGGAACCACCGTGGATCATCTGCAGGTAACTGAGAATGGCATGACCTTCCAGGTAGAGGGAGCTGTAGATGCACAGATCACCGTAGAGCTTGAGGAGGATACTTCCTATCAGGTATTCGTTGACGAGAAAGAGATCGGCGAGATGAAGACAAACCTGGGTGGCAAGCTGGCTCTGAGTGTAGAGCTGGATCCCTCCAGAAAAGCTTCTATTAAAATCGAAAAAATGTAATTCTTCAGAGCCATGCAGCTTGTTGGACGAAAGTGTGACTCATGCTTGCATGAATGAGCACTTTTGACCAGCAAGCTATGTGGCGAGCAGCCACATCGAGATGAAGCGAAGCGGAATCGAGATGGCTCTGAATAATTTAAGAAAGGCTGGCGGACAGCAACTCCCGCCAGCCTTTTTCCATGAAAGAAAAGGAGTGGAGCAAATGGCGAAAGGAAAAACAACCGCATTTTTCTGCCAGAACTGCGGCTACGAGTCCGCCAAATGGATGGGCCAGTGCCCGGCCTGCAGGGAATGGAACACCTTCGTGGAGGAACCCGTGGTAAAAACGACCGGCACAAAGACCTCCGCAGCTGCCGGAAGCACGAGACGGATGCAGCTTCAGGAGCCCTCGCGCCTCGTAAGTATCAAGCCCCAGGAAAATCTCCGGATTTCCACCGGAATGGAAGAGCTGGACCGGGTCCTGGGCGGAGGCATCGTCACCGGTTCGCTGGTGCTGGTGGGCGGCGATCCGGGTATCGGAAAATCCACCCTGCTTTTGCAGGTGTGTAAGACCCTCGCAAACAGGGGAAAAAAAGTGCTCTACATCTCCGGAGAGGAATCCGCCCAGCAGATCAAGATCCGGGCCGACCGGGTGGGCGAGGCCGGTGACGATCTTCTGATTCTCTGTGAGACCAATCTCGGTGACATCCGGGAGATTCTGGAACGGAGCAAACCGGAGATCGTGGTCATCGACTCCATCCAGACTATGTACAGCGAGTCCGTCAATTCCGCTCCGGGCAGCGTTTCCCAGGTCCGCGAGGCCACGGGAATCCTCATGCAGCTGGCGAAGGTCTTAGGCATCACGATTTTTATCGTGGGCCATGTGACGAAAGAGGGCGTTGTGGCTGGCCCCAGAGTCCTTGAGCATATGGTGGATACAGTCCTTTATTTTGAGGGAGACCGCCACGCTTCCTACCGGGTGCTCCGGGGAGTGAAGAACCGTTTCGGCTCCACCAATGAGATCGGCGTCTTTGAGATGCAGGAAAAAGGTCTGGTAGAGGTGCCAAACCCCTCGGAATACATGCTGAGCGGACGGCCGGAGAACGCTTCCGGTTCCGTGGTGGCCTGCTCGATGGAGGGAACCCGGCCAATTCTGGTGGAAATCCAGGCCCTGGTCTGCCAGAGTAACCTTCCGATGCCCCGCCGTACGGCCAACGGAGCCGATTATAACCGTGTCAACCTTCTGATGGCGGTTCTGGAAAAACGTCTCGGTCTCCGCCTTGGCGTCTGCGATGCCTATGTGAACATCGCTGGCGGCATCCGGATGAACGAGCCGGCCATGGACCTTGGCATCGTTATGGCGATTCTTTCCAGCTACCGGGATAAGCCTATCGACGAGAAAACGATTGTCTTCGGTGAGGTGGGCTTAAGCGGCGAGGTTCGTGCCGTGAGCCAGGCCGCCCAGCGCGTCCAGGAAGCCAAAAAACTGGGCTTCCACACAGTTATCATGCCAGCGGTCAGCATCCGCGGCATGGGAAAAATAGACGGCATCGAGATTATCGGCGTCCGCACGCTGAAGGATGTGCTGCGGAGTCTGTAAGATGTAGAATTGCGTGAACTGCAGAGCAGCGAAGCAATTCGTAGGCATCCTTTGTAGGGCGTTGCCTATATAAATTTCCTATGATGAGCTATAGGTTATTTGTGATTGACGCTTCAAAACCTCCCTGCGTATAATAACGGCAGAAAAAGGAGGTTTTACGTTATGTCAAAATCAATGGATACCATCTGTGTGCATGGCAAAGAACATGCAGTGAAGGACCAGAATTATGCCATCAGCTATCCGATTTATCAGACCGCCTCATTCAGTCATCTGACGCCGGGCCATAATCCAAATGGTTTTGGTTATACCAGAGAGTCCAACCCAACGAGAGGTCTTCTGGAGGAGACTGTTTCCGCGCTGGAGGGAGCCTGTGATACTGTCGCTTTTGCTTCCGGAATGGCTGCCGTTGCGGCGGTGTTTGAATATTTCAAGCCGAGAGACCATGTGATCTGCGGCGAAGACCTCTATGGAGGCGTGGTGCGGCTGGCGGCTGTGATCAGCGCGAAAAATAACATTGAGGTCGAATATGTGGATACCAGTGATCTTCAGGCTCTGAAGGCGGCAGTCAGAGAAAATACGAAGGCCATCTATTTTGAGACGCCCACCAATCCCATGATGCATGTGACGGATATCCGGGCAGCGGCTGAGATTGCAAAAGAAGCAGGCGCTCTTCTGATCGTGGATAATACCTTTATGACGCCGTACTTCCAGAATCCGTTAAGCCTCGGAGCAGATGTAGTCATTCATTCAGGCACAAAATATTTAAGCGGCCATAACGATACGATCTGCGGCTTCCTCTGCAGCAAGGATCAAAAACTGGCTCAGCATTTCCGTCTGATATCCAAAACGACCGGCGGCACGCTGGCCCCCTTTGAGAGCTGGCTTTGTCTGAGAGGCCTGAAAACTCTGGCACTTCGGATGGAGCGCCATCAGAGCAATGCCCTGGCAGCAGCAGAGTGGCTGAAAAAGCAGGACTGTGTGGAAAATGTAGAAATTGCGTTAATTTTTTCAAATTATTTCAAAAATATCGTTGACATCCCTGAAAAAATGTGTTATAAAATATGAGTAACGCAAATCCATAGGGGATTGGTCAAATGGCATGACAGGAGTCTCCAAAACTCTTAGTGGGAGTTCGATTCTCTCATCCCCTGTTACTGAAGCCGGGAAATCTTGGAAATCAAGGTTTTCCGTTTTTTTGTTTTTCAGACAAAAAAGAAGTTGCACGTCAGAGATTTCTTTCATCCCTATGTGATCGCAGATCTGCGGAAGGAAAAACAGATGACGCAAGCAGAGCTCGCAGAGCGGCTGCATGTGACAGACAAGGCGGTGAGCCGGTGGAAACGGGGATTGGATATCCGGATATCAATACGTTAGAACCGCTGGTGGACGCGCTTGGGATCACACTGACGGAGCTGATGAACTGTGCACGGGATGAAGAAATCATAGCGAGTCTTGAGATTGCGAGGAGTCAGAGGAAAAGAATGGTTAAAAGGATTGCCGGCGGCGGAGTGTTGTGCATTGCGGGTATGTTCATGCTGCTGTACGCACTGAAGCTTTTTATAACGCGCACATGGACTTTCATGCTGCCGGGAAGCGACGGACCGACGGCAGTCTTTGTAGCTGGACGGATCGGAAATTTTCCTCCGGCAGTGATTGTGATTGGGATTATTGGAGGAGTAGCATTGGTGCTTGGAATTGTAACAATTATCCGGGCAAATAATACAGACCATTAAAGATGATTTTATGATGCCGCCTATGGATTAAATAAATCTGCCATAGCAGTCATTTCCTTTGCAATTATGCAATAAAGATTTGACAAACAAATGAAATGGATTTATAATATGCTTAACAAGGGAGCCGGAAGGTGAGTGCAGATCACCCGACCCGGCGAAAAATTAATAGTTTAAAAAATAGTCGCCAGCTCGCCAAAGTCAGGACGGCTATTTTTTATGCGTCAAATTCAGAATCGATACAATTAAGCTTGCAATTGCTATAATGACCATAAATTCCTCATATGTACTCATAAAATCACCTCTTCCGTAAGGTCTCGGATCGGGTGAGAGCACGTCCCCCAGCTCCCTGGGTAAGCATATTAGATTTTTTGCGGAAGATAGGTTTAAGTCTAGTATTCACAAGAAAAACTTTGCATAAATTCAAAAGAACTTGACATTTCTATAAATGCGTGCTAATGTGATTATTGAAAAGGGCACTACCGATAGACGGTTAGTCCGCATATTTGTTACTTACAAAAGTAACCGTTCAGTTTTGCAGGCTGGGGCGGTTATTTTTGTATCTTGTTATTATCTCTGCCGAATGTGTATCCGGCACAGAAGCAGGTGAGTCCAAAGCTCACGACTGCAATGAAATCCAAAATACTCATTGGCTAAGCCCTTTCCAGTAAATACTCATTCGATTTGGAAATACCAATGGCCTCACCGCAAAGGTGCAGGCCGTTTTTTATCCGGTTTTTAAATGTATCACAACTTTGTAAGAGAAAAAATATAATTTATTTTATGGTGCAGCCTATAGGTTAAATAAATTTGTTATAGCAGTCATTTCCTTTGCAATAATGAAATAAAGATTTGACAAATAAACGAAATGGATTTATAATATGTTTAACAAGGGAGCCGGAAGGTGAGTGCAGATCACCCGACCCGGCGAAAATTAAAACTTCCTACAAAAAGTAGCCGTCCAAACTTTGTCGAGAGCGGGACGGCTATTTTTTATGCGTCAAATTCAGAATCGATACAATTAAGCTTGCAATCGCTATAATGACCATAAATTCCTCATATGTACTCATAAAATCACCTCTTCCGTAAGGTCTCGGATCGGGTGAGAGCACGTCCCCCAGCTCCCTGGGTAAGCATATTATATTTTTATTATAATAGTAAAACTTGATATATGCAATATAAAAAGCAACAATAGAAAAGTAAAACCAATCAGATTTTTGCGCCGCATAATCTAAGAAAAGACAAAAAATATTGACAGTAAACTCCCCTCTATGGTATACCTCAGAGAGAAGTTAGAAAAAACAAACTGGAGAATACCATACGATGAAAAAGAAAAACAGTCACCTTCCTGAGTTCCTGCTGGGATTGGTGGGAGTGGTTCTGATCGGGACGGCGCTGTACCATATCCTGTCGGACTATCTAGCACAGTGAATATTAAGTAACCGCCATATTGACTTGTCTGATTTTTCATCTGCTGCGTTGTCGTCAATCGACGTAGCCA
>NZ_JAJEPR010000028.1:0-39691 GCF_020686945.1 Fusicatenibacter faecihominis
TCCAAAAAAGGCAGTCTGGGTAGAAGAAAATCGGATGGAAAGAAACAAAAACATTTCTGTGTGTGGTTTTGAAGGTATATGAAATGAGAACCAGGAGCAAAAGCTTCTGGTTTTTTTGTTGTCTGAAAGGTTTCTTTTATATGGTCTATTGCTTTTTTTAGCTAAGTTGTTTAAAATATTGATAAAGTATTGATAAAGTATTGCTTTGTGGTGATAAAATTGCACAAAAACCGGTTTTATTTGCCGGATAGAATGAGAGGTAGGATATTATGCTGACAGAAGAAATGGAAATTTTTATGGAAGAAAACCAGGCAGAGGTAAAAGCACTTCTCTGGAAACTTTGTGAGATACCCTCACCCAGTCATCATGAGGAACGTCGGGCGGCCTTTATCAAAGAATGGTTGGAAATGCAGGGAGCAGAAGGAGTCTTTATTGATGAAGCGAAGAATGTGATCTATCCGTATCATTATGAAGAAGGTGTGCCGACTGCCCTGTTTATGGCACATATCGATACGGTGTTCCCGGATATGGAATCTATGGGTGTCCGGGAAGAAGACGGAAAAATGTTTTCTCCGGGGGTCGGAGATGATACAGCTAACGTAGCGATCCTGATGATGATGGCAAAATATGTGGCAAAATATCATCCCAAGACAAACGGAAATCTGATTTTTGCAGCCAATGCCTGCGAGGAAGGACTGGGAAATCTCAAAGGTTCCCGTGCTTTGAACAGCCGTTATGGAGAAGATCTGGTCCAGGTGGTTTCTTTTGACGGATATATGGATAGTATCTGTACCCGCGCAGTAGGTTCTGTCCGTTACCGGGTAGAAGTACGGACAGAAGGAGGCCATTCCTACTTTAATTTTGGAAAAAAGAATGCACTGGCAGAGCTTTCTGCCTTGATCCAGGCACTTTATCAGTATCAGGTGCCTCAGGATGGAAGCAAGACAACCTATAATGTAGGCATGGTAAAAGGTGGCACTTCTATTAATACCATCGCCCAGCAGGCAGAGATGCTCTATGAATTCCGCTCAGATAACCTGGAAAGCATGGAGAAAGTGCGGAACTATTTTGAGGAAACACTGGAGAAATTCCGAAAAACAGGTCTGGATATTCGAACAGAGATCATAGGAGAACGTCCCTGCGGAAGAAAAGGAAATGAGGATCCGCGCCAGAAAGAACTTGCAGAACTGTGCCGGAAGATCATTACAAAGCATTATGGAAAAGAACCGGTTTTTGCACCTTCTTCCACAGACTGCAACATTCCGCTGTCTCTTGGGATTCCTGCTGCGACCATCGGCCTTTGCCTGGGTGACGGAGAACACACCAGAGAAGAGTGGATCTATACAGAAAGCCTGAAACCTGGCTTCGCCATTGCAGCAGATCTGGTTTCGGAGAGGTTTTATTGATAAACAGGAAGGGAGAGTTCCTGATGAAAAAAACGAATAAAAGTGCAGGAGTTCAGTATAAACTTATTTTTTACTATGCACTCTTTGCACTTCTTCCCATGTTTCTCATTGCAGTCTTTACTTATGGAAATACAAAGAAAATTCAGCTGGAACGTCTTTATGAGGAGCTGTCCTACCAGATGGAACATACTATCAAAAATCTGGATGAAAAAGCAAACAATTATTATGCGGCTTCTAATATGTTCTATATGGATAATACGCTGCAGAGTTATCTTACAGCAGATTATAGTCAGAGAGGATATGAGGATCTTTATTCGTATGTGGATGATCTTTTTAGTAATGTCAAAATCTTTAATCCGGATATTACAAAGATTTCCGTTTATACCAGCAACCGCACCCTTCCACAGGATGAATACTATTTCTATCTGCTGGATCCGGAAAATCTGCCGGACTGGTATCAGACGACCGGAAACGGTGGGGTCATGCATATGCAGAACACTGGTAACGGAACAATCTCTTTTACCAGAAAACTGAATTTTTATGAATCAGGTCAGTATCAGATATTTGTGTATATGGAAATAACAGAAGATTATCTGAATCAGATGTTGGGCCTGGGAGATGAAGAGATCACCATGGTGCTTCTGAATGATGCTGGAGAAATCCAGGCTTCTAATCATCCGGAACTGATCGGTAAAAATATGGCTTCCATAAATCTGGAAAAACAGATTTTTATGAAAAACAATACCGCATATTGCGGGCAGCTTCAAATGTTTACGGACAGCCGACGTTATGATAAAGAGGCAGGACTGGCAGCGTCCAGAAACTTTTTGGTCTTTTTTGTGAGCTCAGTTCTGGCTCTTGCGGCGATTTATCTTTACAGCCGTTCCTTCCGGAATAAAGTGGATAAAGTCCGTCAAGGTGCCAAATCTATTGGTGAAGGCAAACTGGATTATCGGATTTTTCTTTCTGAGAACGGCAGAGGCAGGGATGAACTAGATGAGATTGCAGATTCAGTCAATCAGATGGGAGAACAGATCCATACCCTGATTGAAGAGTCTTATAAAAAAGAACTGGATCGGAAGATTTCAGAATTGAACCTTTTGCAGGAACAGATCAATCCTCATTTTCTATACAATGCCCTTTCATCGATTTCTGTGCTTGCCATGGGAAATGGAGATAAAGTTGCCTCCAGGGCAATCCTTTATCTGTCAGATTTTTACCGGATCACGTTGAGTAAAGGAAAACAGGATATTCCTATCCGAGAAGAACTGAATCTTCTGGAAAGTTATCTGAAGATCCAGAGAATGCGGTTTGATGATTCCATAGAGGTGGAATATGAACTGGATGAATCTCTTCTTGATGTGCATGTGGTAAAACTGACGCTCCAGCCTATTGTGGAAAACGCGATTCATCATGGCAGAGATAATGATTCAGAAGTTTTCCATATTTTGATCCGTCTCTTTGAAGAGCAAGAAAAAACAGTGTTCGAAGTTATTGATGATGGCTGTGGTATGGATCCGGAGAAACTGATGGATCTACAGAATTCCATGAATCATTCGGAAGGAGGCTACGGTCTTCGGAATGTAAACATTCGGATCAAGCTGCAGTATGGTCCTCAGTATGGCGTCTATATTGAGAGTGAAAGGGGATTTGGAACGAAAATACGAATTGAATTTCCAGGGAGAGAAAGGGCAAAAGCATGAGAAAATTTACGAGAATTCTTTTTTTAGTGGCAGTGGCTTTTTTTCTGACTGGTTGTGTCGGACCCCAAAAGACAGAGGATACAGAACAGTCAAAGGAAAGGGAGACAGAAATGCCGGAGATCACAGTGTTTGATGTGAATTCCGGTGAGTACCAGTTCGATGACCGGATTGCACGGGAAATCATGAAGCAGACGGGTGTGAAAATCAATATCATGGATCCCACAGATGATGTTACAGAGAAAGTGAGTCTTATGCTGGCTTATCAGGACTACCCGGATATGATTCTAATTAATATGGACAATATTCAGAAATATGTAGAAGCCGGTTATCTGGTAGATCTGGAACCTTATATGGAGCAGTTACCCAATGTGAAAAGTATGTACGGAGATGTGCTGAACAGGCTCAGGACAGAAGATGGTAAACTCTACTATTTAAGCAACTGGTACGGGGTAGATGAGGATGCCTCCTCGGCATTTCAGATCCGCTATGATTACCTCTGTGAACTGGTAGGAAAAGAACGGGCAGACAGCAATGAGCCTTTTACACAGGATGAATTTCTGGATCTTTTGAGGAGATTTCAGAAAAAACATCCGGAATCCGAAGGAAAAACTTCTCTGCCGCTGTCTCTGTGTACAAGTCTGAATTATAATACGCCTCTTCGCGGCATGTATGGAATGAAATATTATTATGAAAACAATGGAAAGTTATATCATCTGACAAGGGATGCTAAATATCGGGAATTGATCCTTTTTATGAATCAGCTGTATCGGGAAGGCCTGCTGGATAAGGAGTGGGTAGTGACTCAGAGAACTCTTTTTTCCAAAAAACTTACGGAAGGAAGAGTTTTTGCCACAGCCTGTGCCTACTGGGATCTGGATGAAGACCGCAACCAGGTAAAAGAAAAATGGGGAGAGAATGCGGATTATTATCCTTATAAGGTTCTTGGAAAAGGGATATCAGCAGATGAAACTACTTATAACGGCAGAAGTACTCTGGGCTGGGATGCAATTGCGGTAACTGATCACTGTAAAAACATGGATGCCGTGCTGAAAGTCATCGATTTTCTGGCCAGCGAAGAGGGACAGTACCTGATGCTCTGGGGGATTGAAGGAGAAGACTGGAATTATGTGGATGGCAAACGGACACCGGATGCGGCAATATTGGCAGAGGCACTCAGTGATATCAATCAGGCCAAAAAGAACACGGGTATTCGGCGGTGGAGCTGGTTTATAAAAAACGGTCTTGGGAGTGATGGAAGTCCTTATGACATGATGACCAAATATGAGATATCCAAGGAGGCAAAACTGGGAAATGAACGGTTTCGGACAGACCGGTGGGATACCTCTTTTTATACCAATCTGGATCCTGCCAGCGGTACCGAGGAGGCCCTGATCTGGAAAAACGTACAGGAAATTTACCAGAAAGCTTATCCGCGGCTGATCGATGCATCCAGTGAAGAAGAATGCCTCCGGCTTTATGATAAAATGATTGCCGATATGGAAGTGGAGGGGCTTTCAAAAGCGGAGAAAGTCATAACAGAAAATTATAAAAAACGGATCCGACTGTGGGGAAAGGAATAAGATATGTATCGGATTTTACTTGTTGATGATGAAAAGATGGAACTGGAAGCGCTGAAAAATTATATAGACTGGAAAACGCTGGGCATTGATCATGTAGATACGGCCAAAAACGGAAAGGCTGCTTATGAATTGGTACTGGACCGGCAGCCGGATATCGTCATTACAGATATTCAGATGCCGGTTATGGACGGTATCGATCTGGCGAAAAAGATTTATGAGTGGAACAGGGATATTAAGATCATCTTTTTAACAGGCTATGATGATTTTGCTTATGTAAAAGAAGCCTTTCAAGTAAACGCTGTGAATTACATCTTAAAGCCTTTTTCCGAGGAGAGCATCGCTGAGGTGATTCATAGAGCCATCAAACAGATCGAGAAAGAAAATCTTTTTCAGAATTCTGTGGATGTGATGGGAAAACTTCTTCTTCAGCGTCTCTGTACGGAGGAACAGACACCGGAGGATAGATTGCTGCAGGAGCTGAAACAGATATCCGGGGAAAAAAACGACGGTCGTTTCGGTATGGTTCAGTTTTTTCAGGTTTTTCAGAAGAACCTGGACCGGAGTATGGAGAAAAAACTGGCAGAGATCGAAACAGTCTGGCTGGATGGCAGTACACTGACTTTTTTGATCTGGGGCTATGTGGATTTTCACGATGCGGCTTTTCGAATCCAGAAGATCCTGAAAGACCTTACAGGAAAAAGCTATGGAGGTGTCTGGCTGAAGCAAAGTGTGGAGAAAGAAGGTCTCCGGGCGGCCTGGCATCAGCTGAAGAGCTGGGAAAAAGAGATTTTTTATGAAGAAAAAGGATCCTTAAAGCCGATACAGGAAAGCTTCAGAGAACCGGAGGGAACCGGAAGAAAAGAGTATTTTCGGGAATTAGAATCTTTTAAGAATCAGCTGGAAGGACTCATACGCGCTGGCCAGGATACTGAAATCGGTAAACTTCTGGCTCAGGCTTTTACCTTTTTCTCTGAGGAAAAAATAGAAAAAGAAGAAGTTTTGCAGTTTCTGTACCGGGTTTCTCTTAAACTGGAGAGAAAGATCATGCCGGAAAATAGAGAGGGAAAGGAGAAACAGAGAGAAAATCAGTATGAGAATCTGCGGAAATGCTGCTGTATCGAGGAAGCCAGAGACTATGTGGACGGAATTTTGAAAATCATAGAGGAGAAGAGGAATCAGCAGCTCGGTGACTGTAAAAGTGCCTATGTGGTGCGGAAAGTCCAGGAGTATGTCCGAAGCCATTACAGCCAGTCCGTAACGGTGGAAGATATGGCTGCGGAGATTCATTTTTCGGCTAATTATATCCGTACTATTTTTAAGGAAGGAACCGGTCAGACAATTCTGGAATATATCACAAATTACCGGTTTGAACAAGCCTGTGAATTATTGAAAAACCCGAAATACAAGGTGAAAGAGGTCAGTATGCAGGTAGGATATGAAAATGTTTCCTATTTTTGTTCTATATTTACAAAAAGATATGGAGAAACGCCCAATGAATACCGAAAAAAATACTTATAGCAGTGTTAAAAATTGATATGTTTTGGTGAAAAACAGCATTCAAAAATTATGGGATGCTGTTTTTTTGTATATTTAAGATATAAAATGGAAAAAAGAAATATGGAAGAGATGAAAAAATGACTATAAAATATAGAATATCAAAGGAAACATTAAACATATTACACAAAAACAAAGGGAGGATAAGAAACATGAAAAAAAGAATTGCTTTACTTCTTGCAAGCGTTATGGCAGTCAGCTCTATGACCGTAATCCCGGCAGCAGCCGATGAGGAGCGTCCGACCATTTCTTTTTTTGACAAGAACTCTGGTATCAAAGCATTTGATGACCGTATTGCCGAGGAACTGATGAACCGTACAGGCGTAAATATTGACCTGGTCAGCCCGACCGGAGATCCGGCAGAAAAACTGTCTCTGATGCTGGCAGGACAGGATTATCCGGATATCATCCTGATGGACAGAAGCTCCGATATTGTGAACAAATATATTGAAGCAGGCGCTCTTGTGAACTTAAGCGACTATATGGACAAGCTGCCGAATGTGGTTGAAATGTATGGAGATACCCTGAATAAGACCAGATACACAGATGGAAACAACTACTATCTTTCCAACTGGTATGGTCCGGATCCTGATCCAGTAAATGGTTTTATCTGCCGTTATGATATCATGGTTGACCTGTTAGGTCAGGAAAGAGCAGACAGTGATGAACCATTTACCGTTTCCGAGATGGAAGAGGTTTTCAAACAGTTTAAAGAAAAATATCCGACCCTGGAAGGAAAAGATTCGGTAGCACTGATGCTCAGTGAGCCTAAAAAAACAGACGACCTGAATGGAACCTTTGCAGGTATGTACGGAATGAAAACCTATTACAAAGATGAGGACGGAAAACTTCATTTCCGTGTCAGTGATCCGAAATATCTGGAAGCGGTTCATTCCCTGAATGATCTTTATGCAGAAGGCTATCTGGATAAAGAGTGGGTAACACTTACGTCTGATCTGAGAAACCAGAAACTGGCAGCAGGAAATGTGTTTGCTTATGCAGGTGCTTACTGGGATGTGTGGACGGCAAACGCCAGCCTGAACCAGATGATCGGTGAGGATGCGAACTACCTTGCTTATAAAGTGGTTGCGGATGATGTGGATCCGGATGAGACTACATTGGGTGGCAGAAGCTCTCTTGGATGGGACGCCATCGCCATTACCAATAACTGCGAGAACCTGGATGCGGCGCTTGCTTTTGTTGATTACTGCGCAAGCCAGGAAGGCCAGGATCTCCTGCTGTGGGGTATCGAGGGAGAAGATTACACCATTGAAGATGGTGTCCGTACTCCTGTCGGCGATATTGTAGAGCGTTTCAAAGCAGACAACACCAAGATGCAGGAAGAAACAGGTATCACCAGATGGACATGGTTTGTTAAAAATGGTAACCACGAAGATGATGGAACTCCGAGCCGTATCTCCATGGCTAAAAAAGACATCACCGCTCAGTTCGCAGAGAAGAATCTGACCAATACATACTGGGATACCGCAGAATTTGACGGCCTGATTCCGACTGGTAATACTCCGGTTGCCTTGAAAGCACAGAAGGTACAGGACATCATTGCTCAGGCTTATCCACACATGGTAAATGCTGCTTCTTCTGAAGAGGTAGACAGTGTGTATAACCAGATGATGAGTGATCTGGATGCAGCCGGTATCGCTGAGGTAGAGGATGCAATCAATGAGACCTATGCCGCACGTATGGAGCTGTGGAACGAGTAAACCAGGAAACGCAGCTGGGAAAGTACGGAACGATTACAAAATAAATAGAAAATATCCGGAAACGCAGTTTGAAAAAACTGCGTTTCTTTGAAGAAAATGAGGTGACAAACAATGAAAAAGATATTCTGGACCTGTACAGAGAATGGAACCTTTGAACTTCACTGGGAAGGAAAAAGAATCCTGCAGGCATATGCACAGGCTTTTCACATAGACGGAAGAAGAATGGACAGCCGTTATTCCAGACTGACAGATAAAGTAGAAGAAGGAGGCAGACTGAAGCTTACTTTTGAAAGAGACGATGATCTTATTCTGACAGAGGAACTGGAGGTTCTGGAAAATCATGTGCCGGTTGCGAAGGTGAGTCTGTCTTCCAGTGAAGGAAACGGGGTAGAGACGCGTTGCCTGGTTCCACTGGTTGTGCAGGAAGCTCCGGAGACAAATGAAAAACTCTGGAAAAGCCTTTGGTCAAAAATGCTTCTTGTTCCCTATGATAATACCATGTGGCTCCGTTATGAAGCAGTACCGCTTCGTGCAGGCAGAAAGAGCTATGATCTTACAGTCCTTTTTCAGGAGGATACAAGGGAAGGCCTGCTGATCGGTGCGATTGATTTTGATTTCTGGAAAAATGGTCTGATCTGTTCTGCTTATGATGCAAAGAGTATTTGCGCAGTCAGCGGACTTGCAGATGAAGGAAGCCATGATACGGAGGAACATGGAAGCCTTGCAGGAAAAAAGGTATCGTCTTCCCGCTTCGTTGTCCTTTACGGTACGGATTACAGAGAACTTTTAGAGAAATATGGAGATCTTGTTGCAGAAGAAACACGGCCTCTTGAATGGAACGAAGGTGTTCCTTTCGGTTTCAACAGTTGGGCAGGACTGGCATTCAGACTGAATGCGGATAATTATCAGAAAACAGGAAAATTTCTGAGAGAAGAACTGGCGCCGAAAGGATATGAAAACAAGGGAGTCACTTATGTCAATCTGGATGCTTGCTGGAATACGATTCCGGAAGAAGTTCTTACTGCCAGAGTAAAGGAATTGCATGAAAATGATCAGAGGGCAGGAATTTATGATGCACCGTTTGCTTTTTTTGGAAAAGAACCGGATGCGGAGATTCCGGGAATTGCCGGACACTGTTTCAATGAGATCCTCCTTCGGGATTCCAAGGGGAGACTGCTTCCAAGGGTGGATGGCGCGATTCCTTATGATGTGACACATCCGTTGTGGAAGGAATATACAAGAAGAAAATTCAATGACTTTGTAAAATGGGACTTTGATTATGTGAAAGTGGATTTTATGAGCCATGGTGGTATGGAAGGCGTTCATTATGATTCTTCTGTACGGACCGGACGGCAGGCATTAAATGCAGCATATCAGTTTATAGATGAGCTTTTAAAACCGGAAAAAACAGGGAAACCTTTCTTTATCAGCCTTTCGATTGCTCCTCTTTTCCCAAATGGTTACGGTCATGCAAGAAGATTTTCCTGTGACGCATTTGGAACAGCGGAGGATGTAGAGTATGTTCTGAATGCGCAGACATATGCCTGGTGGCAGAATCATCGGCTCTATGCGTTTAATGACCCGGATCATAGCTGCCTTTTGAAAAGCTTTTGCATGGATCGTGACAGCAGCCTTGGGGAAGCAAGAGCCAGGTACACCGCGTCTGTGATTGCAGGAACCGTTATGATGCTGAGCGATGACTATGAACGGGAAGAAGCAAAAGAGCGCAGTAGGATTCTTACCGGAAATCCTGAAGTAAATAAAGTGGCAGCTTCGCGGGTGGCTTTTCGGCCGACAGAAGCGGGAGGCACTTCTGCATCCCACTGCTTTACGGCAGTTATTGACGGAAAACAGTATATCGCCATGTTCAGCTGGGAAACAGGAGAGCAGATCGTGGAGTTGGATCCTTTAAGGGCAGGTCTGAAAACAGGAGTTTCCTACAGGGAACTCTGGAGTGGAAAAACTGTCCAGGAAAAGGACGGACGGATTTCATGGAATATAAAAGACTGCGATGCTGCACTGTTTAAGGAAGAGTGAGCAAGCAAAAAGGAGGAAGTTATATGGCAAAAACAGCTGCTGTGAAAGCATCAAAAAAGCCGTTAAAGAAAAGAATATGGGATCAGCGGTATCTGTTCCTTCTGATGGTTCCGGCCATTATCTGGGTTGCCGTGATCTGCTATGCGCCCATGACCGGTCTTTACATGGCATTTACCAATTATGCACCGTCTACCAAGGGATACTTTCATGATCTTTTAAGTGCACCTTTTGTAGGCCTGGAATGGTTCCAGTATTTCTTTGAAAATGATTTTAAGATGATCATGAGAAATACCATGGCGACCAGCCTTCTGACTCTTTTGTTTTCTTTCCCGGCGCCGATCATCATCGCTATTCTTTTAAATGAGGTACGGAGCACAAAGGCGAAAAAGTTCGTGCAGACCGCATCTTACCTGCCCTACTTTATTTCCTGGGTTATCGCATCCAATATTTTCCTGACCTTCCTCTCAGGAGACGGTCTCATCAACAAAATTCTGCTTGCCCTCCATGTGACGGACGAGCCAATCCTTTTCTTCCAGAAAGGACCCTACTTCTGGTGGATCATCGCCCTGGCCAACACCTGGAAGAATATGGGTTACAATGCTATTATTTATCTGGCAGCTATTTCCGGTATTGATGCAGAGCTTTACGAAGCAGCAGAAGTGGACGGAGCCAACCGTCTTCAGCGGATCTGGCATATCACTCTTCCGGCTCTTCGTCCCCAGATTGGTATCCTTCTGATCCTGGCTATCGGCGGCATCCTGAATACCGGTTTCGAGCAGCAGCTCCTGATGGGAAATAATGCGATCCTGAACTATTCTGATGTACTTGATACATACGCTTACCGTTATGGTATGAAGAATGGCATGTATTCCTATGGTACTGCCGTGGGTCTCTTCAAATCTGGCGTTTCCTTTATCCTGGTGCTGGCTGCCAATAAGATTACTGCGAAACTGAATGATTCTGCACTGTTCTAAGGAGGAGAAAAAATGAAAAGACATAAAAAAATAACAAGAACTCCAGGCGAATGGGTGCTTGATATTGTGAAAGTTGTTTTTCTGGCTTTTGTGGTTGTGGTAACGGTATATCCTTTCTGGAATATCTTTATTATATCCATCAATGACGCAACGGATGCCATCCGTGGCGGACTTTATTTCCTTCCCAGAAAACTGAGCCTTAGCAGTTATGCGGAAATCCTGGGAAGATCCACGTTCCTGGCTTCCATCAAAGTCAGCGTGGGCAGGACGCTGATCGGTACTCCCATTGCTGTCCTGGTGACGGCCATGCTGGCCTATCCCCTTTCCAGAAAAGATCTGGTAGGAAGAAAATTCTGGAACCTGCTGTTTGTATTTACGATGTATTTCGGCGGCGGTCTGGTTCCCTATTACATGGTATTGAAAGGCATTCACATGCTGAACACCTTCTGGGTTTTTATTTTCCCCATGATGATGAGTGTTTACAATATGATCCTGATCCGTTCCTATATTGAATCTATGCCGGATTCTCTCTTTGAGGCGGCTAAGATCGATGGAGCCAATGATCTGGTCGTATTTGTAAAAATGGTGATTCCGTTGTCCAAACCGATTCTTATGACAGTGGCTTTGTTTGTGGCCATCAACCAGTGGAATTCCTGGTTTGACGCCTATCTGTACACTTCTGATCAGGCACTGAAACCCATGCAGTCCATTCTGGTTGAAATTCTGAACCAGTATCAGACCGGTGCATCAACCTCTCAGGCAATGTCCAATGCGAAAGCCGGTGTTACAGTAACTCCTGACAGTATTCGTATGGCAGCTACCATGGTTGCTACACTTCCGATCATTATGGTCTATCCTTTTGTCCAGAAATATTTTGTAAAAGGTATTATGCTGGGCGCTGTAAAGGGTTGATCATACCATCCTCCCTGTCCCCGGGCGATTTCGTCCGGGGACTTTTCCATGGGGACGGTGTTTTTTGTTTTTTTCCATCCCCAATGGCTAAATCTTAAGAATTCTGAAAATTTCCATGGAGCCATTTCTAAGAGTGGGAATGTATGGTAAAATAGCCTTAAGAACTGTGCAAAGGAGTAAGTTATTTATGGAAAAACAGAAGGTTCTGGACCGGATCAAGAGTTCCATGATGGTCCTGGTGGGGATCGGTACGGAGATTTCGGAAAAACATCATACAAGAGAAGAACTGCTGGCTTTTTATCAGGAGATCGCCGGGGCGGTCAAAGGGAAATTTTACTTTGTGGTCACACTGAACACGGATGATCTGATCTACGAAGCGGGTTTTGATCCGTCGCTTATCGTGGCTCCCTGCGGAAGCGACAGGACAGGCAACGTTATCACCAACGGCCATTATGACGAGAGCGGCTATCTCCCCCAGTGGAAGGCATACCAGACCTGGCTGGGGAATACGCTGAACCGGGAGCTTGTGATCCTGGAACTGGGAGTAGGCTTTGAGTATCCATCTGTTCTACGCTTCCCGGACGAAAAGATGACCTTTTTCAATCAGAAATCCACACTGGTCCGGATCCACAGTGAATTTCCTCAGATTCCGAAGGAGATCCGGGAGAGAAGCCTTTCCGTGACAGCAGATCCAGTGGACTTCTGGAGTAAGTAAAGAAACTTGTCTTTGTATGGCGCAGCTTTTAACGACAGAAAAGAAGGGAGAACTTTTATGAAGAAAAAACAATTGCTTTGTGTACTGCTGACAGGTATTATGCTTCTCGTTCCGTATTCCGGTGTTCTTGCAGAGGAGCCGGAGATTCAGACAGAAGAGCTGACGCTGGCCTCCGGAGTGGAAGGTGAGGAGGCGATGATCTCCCGCTTTGACCGGTATGTTATGACGGAGGGGCAGGAATATGAGCTGGATCTGGACGGGGACGGAAAGACCGAGACCATCAGCTACAAGGACACTTCCGTCACGGATGAGGACAATGGAAACTACCAGGCAAAGGCGGAGATCTACCGGAACGGGGAGCTCCTTTTCAGTCTGGAGAGCAGCGAGTACAGCTATTACTGGAGATTGAGCTACTGCACAATGAAGGATGGAAAGACCTGTCTTCTGGCAGCCAGTGTCAGCGATAACGACTGGACTGCGGAGCTTCTGCTCTTATCCCAGGAGGATGAGGACAGCCTGACGATCGTCGGAGATCTGGCGGAGCTCTCCCGGAAAAACAGTGAGACCTCCGAAAATTTCCTTTCCGGCTGGGCCCGCTTTGGCTATGTGAGTCCGTCGGAGGAGGAAAATCAGTTTACCGTGACCTGGTCTGACACTCTGAGGGCTACGGGGATTGTGGAGGCAGATCTCACCTATGAACTCACGGAGGCAGGTATACAGCTTCTGGAGCCACCCTATAAGATCTATCGCCTGGGAATGGATGGCGAGCTGAACGGAGAGGGGCAGGACTGGACCGCCTGGCAGGAATTGGATGTGAAAAAAGAGCCGGGAAGCGAGGAGACCGCCTACACCGTAGCGCCGGAGGAAAAGGTGACGCTTCTTGAGATGACCCAGCTGGACGGAACAACCTGGCTGCTTTGTGAGAACGCTGACGGAGAGCAGGGCTGGCTTCAGGATCCGGAAGAATTCCAGTACGATGAGGAGAGCGGCCTTTACGGTTATTTCAAGGAAGCTCTCTTTGCCGGGTGAAGTGAGAAGGCACATTTTTTCTTGTAGTCTTGTGTGAAATATGCTAAACTGGAGGGGAATTTTGTAGAAAAATAAGCAAAATTCCCTTTCCTGTTTCTGACAAATACGAGAGAGGAAAGGCGAATGAAAAAACAGAGAGTAAGGATGTGAAGACTTGATAGGAATCATTGATTATGATGCAGGCAACCTGAAAAGTGTGGAGAAAGCACTGTTACATCTTGGACAGGAAACGGTGGTCAGCCGGGACCGGGAAACTCTTTTACATGCGGATAAGGTCATCCTTCCGGGCGTGGGCTCCTTCGGGGCCGCCATGGAAAACCTTGAAAAATACGGCCTGGTGGAGCTGATCCATGAGATCGTGGAGAAAAATACTCCCTTCCTCGGCATCTGCCTGGGACTCCAGCTTCTCTTTGAGGAGAGCGAGGAGAGCCCCGGCGTGAAGGGGCTGGGAATCCTGAAAGGAAAGATCTTACGGATCCCGGAAAACGGGGATTTGAAGATTCCGCATATGGGCTGGAACTCTTTGAAATTATCCGGGGACGGACGGCTTTTTAAAGATCTGCCGGAGGATCCTTATGTGTATTTTGTACACTCCTATTATCTGAAAGCGGAGGAGAACATCGTGAAGGCCAGAACCTGGTACAGCACCGATATTGACGCCTCTGTGGAAAAGGGCAACGTCTTCGCCTGCCAGTTCCATCCGGAGAAGAGCAGCAGGATCGGCCTTCAGATCTTGAAGAACTTTGCAGAGCTGGAAGGGGGCGGTTGCTGATGTTTACGAAAAGAATCATCCCCTGCCTTGATGTGAAAAACGGCCGGGTTGTAAAAGGCGTCAATTTCGTGGATCTGAAAGATGCCGGAGATCCGGTGGCCATCGCGAAGGCCTATGACGAGGCCGGGGCCGATGAGCTGGTTTTTCTTGATATTACGGCTTCCTCCGACAACCGGGCGACTGTGGCAGATATGGTGAGCCGGGTGGCGGACCAGGTGTTTATTCCCTTTACGGTGGGAGGCGGAATCCGTACGGTGGAGGATTTCAAGGCAATCTTAAGAGAGGGAGCGGACAAAATTTCAGTCAATTCCGCGGCCATCAATGAGCCGGAGCTCATCAGCCGGGCGGCGGACAAATTCGGCAGCCAGTGCGTGGTGTTGGCCATCGACGCAAGACGAAGAGAGGACGGCGGCTGGAACATTTACAAGAACGGCGGCCGCATCGATACGGGCCTTGACGCTGTGGAGTGGGCCATCCGGGCAGAAAAGCTGGGTGCGGGAGAGATTCTTCTCACCAGCATGGACGCCGACGGCACGAAAGCGGGCTACGATCTGACCCTCACGCGGACCATCGCCGATGCAGTACATATTCCCGTCATCGCTTCCGGCGGGGCCGGAACAAAGGAACATTTCTACGAAGCACTGACAGAGGGACATGCAGATGCAGCCCTGGCGGCATCTCTGTTCCACTATAAAGAACTGACCATCCGCGAGGTGAAGGATTATCTTGCCGAGCGCAACGTACCGGTCAGAAGAGAAGGGGAGCGATAAAATGGCAGCAATATCCAATGACTGGCTGGCTCCTCTGAGACCGGAGTTCGCCAAGCCCTATTACGCTACTCTGTATAAGAAAGTAAAAGAGGAGTATTCCACGCGGCAGATCTTTCCGCCGGCGGATGATATTTTTAACGCCTTTGCCCTGACGCCTTTAAGTCAGGTGAAGGTCGTGATCTTGGGCCAGGATCCCTATCACGGGGATGGTCAGGCCGAGGGACTTTGTTTTTCCGTGAAGCCGGGAATCGACATCCCGCCTTCCCTGATGAATATTTACAAGGAGCTTCACGATGACTGCGGCTGCTACATTCCCAATAACGGCAGTCTGGTTAAATGGGCAAAAGAGGGCGTTCTGCTTCTGAATACCGTGCTCACGGTCCGGGCCCATCAGGCCAATTCCCATCAGGGCATCGGCTGGGAGGAGTTCACCGACGCGGCGATCCGGATTCTCGACGAACAGGATCGGCCTATCGTGTTCCTGCTCTGGGGAAGACCCGCTCAGATGAAAAAAGCCATGCTGAACAATCCGAAGCACCTCATTCTGGAAGCGCCTCACCCGAGTCCGCTTTCCGCTTACCGCGGCTTCTTCGGCTGCGGCCATTTCAGCCAGACGAACCGTTTCCTGAAAGCCAACGGCCTGGACCCGATCGACTGGCAAATTGAAAACCTATAGATAAAGGAGGAGTATACAAATGGGCAAGAAGATTTTCGGCCATCTTTTGTTCGTGGCAGCGCTGGCAGGCTGTGTCGGCATGACCCTGCTCATGGGCAGTCAGGGAACAAAGGAATCCATGCTGTACAATCTGATCTTTCTCGCGATCATGGTCGTCCTGTATTTTGCAGGCCTCATCGGCGGCTTCTTCCGGATGAGCGGCTTGGAGCATGACTTCCAGATCGCAGCGAAGAAAGCCGAGAGAAACGATCCCACACTGAAAACAGACAAGATTTTTGCAATCCGCTCCATCGACAAGCAGCTCAAGGATTTCTGGGGTTACGCAAAGAGCTCCAAGGGCGGTATCGCCGATGTGGAGGATTACATCAATGAGGATCTGGTGGACAGCAGCATCCACAGATCTCTCCTGGAGATGATCCCCGACATGCTTACCAGCCTCGGTATTCTTGGTACCTTCATCGGTCTGGTCTGGGGTCTTAAGAATTTCAACCCGGCAAACTATGACGCGATGACTTCTTCCGTGGCTTCTCTGGTAGAAGGAATCAAGGTGGCTTTCCTGACCTCCATCTATGGTCTGGCTCTGGCTCTCGTCTATACTTATAATATGCGGAGCAGCTACGATTCCCTTGTCACCGCTCTGGATGAATTTCTGGACAAGTTCCATGCCCATGTGATGCCTTCCGCTGAGATGGAGTCCAAAAACCTTATGATCTCCTTCCAGCAGACTCAGGCAGATTCCATCAACCGTATGGCAGATCAGTTCTCCGATCAGCTGGCAGACAGCTTTGAGAAAGTTATCACCCCGGCTTTCCGGAAAATGAACCAGTCTCTTGACATTCTCGTGACTTCCATGACCAAGGGCCAGGAAGAGATGGTCAAAGGCATTTTGGATGAGTTCCTGAAACAGATGAACAGCTCCTTCAAGATGGAGTTTGACGGCTTTAATAAGGCCGTGACGGAGCTTACCCAGGCCCAGGAGAGCAACGCGGTTTACACGAAACAGCTCTATCAGCAGCTGGCCACCGAACTTAACGCCACCTTCCAGCAGGAGCAGAAGAATATGCACCAGCAGATTCAGGAGATGGTTCAGTCTCAGGGCCAGTACATGATCAGCGCCGACCAGGTAATGCAGGACAGCCAGCGGATCATGAAGGAGCAGCAGAACGCTTACAAGCAGATCATGGACTACATGAAAGAGGCAGAGCAGACCTCCGCCAAATTCTGGGTTGCCTGCAACCAGACCATGCAGAAATATGTCAACGCCGCCGCTTCCGGCCTCGAAGGCTTTACAATGTCCCAGAAATACAATGAGCAGATCTTTGAGGCCAACACCCGTCTCATCGAGAACTACTCCGAAAAAGTGGACGAGTACATGGCCGCCCAGAAAGAGGTATCTGCAGCTCTTGAGCAGATCAAGCGGGTATTTGAAGATCTGGCTGTCAGCAGAGATGATAAGAATGTTTACCTTCACCGGGGAAATCTGCAGAACGTCAGCTCCAACCGGGAACTGGTACAGCAGATGGAAAATATGTTGAAGGAGGAGCAGGAAAATCAGCGCGAAACCATGCAGGAGATGTCCGAGTGGGTTCAGGAGCTGGCAAAGAACGGCGGAAAAGCCAACGCGAAGTTCGGCTTTTTCAAGAATAAGAATGACAGGTAGGGTTGCATATGAAAAGAAGACGTAAGAAAAAAGGAAATGGAAGCTTTAACGTCTGGCGCTCCTATTCCGATATGATGTGCGGCCTTCTGCTCCTGTTTGTACTGATCATGTGCGTGACTCTTTTCCAGGCCCAGAAGACCTATGACGACAGCATCAAGGAGCGGGATGAGAGAATCGCTGCTCAGGCCCAGGTCATCAGCCAGCAGACCACGCTGGATGAGCAGCAGGGCCAGATCGAGGACAAAGACCAGCTCCTGGCAGCCCAGAAGGCAAAACTTGACGAGCAACAGGCAAAGCTGGATGAACAGCAGAGCAAACTGGATGAGCTGGCAGCGGCCCTGGCTGACAAGCAGATCACGCTGGATGAGCAGAGCACGCAGCTCGCTGCCCAGCAGAGCGCGCTGGATGAGAAGAACCAGCAGCTTCTGGATCAGCAGACCCAGATCGAGAACATCATCGGCGTCAAGGCCGACGTCATTTCAGCCCTGAAAGAAGAGTTCACGGCTCAGAACCTGAACGTGGATATCGATTCCAAGACAGGAGCCCTGATGCTGGACAGCAACGTCATGTTTGACTACAATAAGGCGGAGCTCACCGATGAGGGTATGGCAGTTCTGGATCAGGTGCTTCCGGTATACTGTCAGGTGCTGATGAAAGAAGAATACAAGGATTATCTGGCAGAGATCATCATCGACGGTTACACCGATACTACCGGTGATTACGCTTATAACTTAAGCCTCTCCCAGCAGAGATCCCTGGCAGTTGCCCAGTATCTGCTCTCGATCGAGGATGATTTCCTGAGCAGTACCCAGGAGGAAGACTTAAAACAGGTGCTCACGGTAAACGGCCACTCTATGTCGAACCCGATTCTGGATGCAGACGGAAATGTGGATATGGACGCCTCCCGCCGAGTGGAAGTTAAATTCCGTCTGAAGGATGACGAGATGATCGACGAGCTCAACAAGATCATGAGCGGAACCACAGACGAGACCGAGACAGAAACCGAGACTCAGGCAGCAGAATAATAAAAAAGCATAAAAAAGCGTTCCCGGACGCCATCATAAAAGGATGGCAGCGGGAACGCTTTTTTTCGCTATGCGTCTTTTTGTGCTTTCAGATTCTTCTGGGCTGTGGAGAGCATCAGCTTGATACGGTTCAGCTGGTTTACTTCGCTGGCACCGGGGTCATAGTCGATGGCCACGATATTTGCCAGCGGATACTGATGGCGGATCTCCTTGATGACGCCTTTACCAACGACATGGTTGGGCAGGCAGCCGAAGGGCTGGGTGCAGACGATATTGTTGACTCCGCTGTGGATCAGTTCGAGCATCTCACCGGTCAGGAACCAGCCCTCGCCGGTCTGGTTTCCGAGAGAGACAATATCCTTGGCATATTTTGCCAGGTCCTCAATGTGGGCCGGCGGCGTGAAGTGACGGCTGGCCTGGAACTCTCTGGCGGCGGCTCCGCGGATCTGCTCCACGAGCTTGATGCCCATGTTGGAAAGAGTAGCGGTGGATTTCTTCATGCCAAGCGCTTCCGCCTTGAAGTTGCTGTTGTAGAAGCAGTAGAGCAGGAAGTCAATGAGGTCCGGCATAACGGCCTCGGCTCCCTCTGCCTCCAGAAGCTCTACCAGATGGTTGTTGGCAGCCGGCAGGAATTTTACCAGGATCTCGCCGACGATGCCGACTTTCGGTCTCTGCTCGTCGGTGATCGGAATGTTGTCAAATTCCCGGATGATCTGACGGCAGATCTTCTTGAACTGGCCGTAGGTCGGATAACGGCTGGAGATGAATTTCTTGCAGATGCCCACCCATTTTTTATGGAGCTTATCTGTGGTGCCCTTCACCTGCTCGTAAGGCCGCATCCGGTAAACGCAGCGCATGAAGACGTCGCCGAAGAAGGCAGCGTAGACGCCGCGGATCAGAAGCTGGGGTGTGAGCTTGAAGCCCGGGTTCTTCTCCAGTCCGCTTAAGTTGATGGAGATAACCGGAATCTGCTCCATGCCGGCTTTCTCCAGGGCCCGGCGGATGAAGCCGATGTAGTTGCTGGCCCGGCAGCCGCCTCCGGTCTGGGAGATCAGGACTGCTGTCTTATTGAGATCATACTTGCCGGAGAGCAGAGCGCTCATGATCTGTCCTACGACGATGATGGAAGGATAGCAGGCGTCGTTGTTTACATATTTAAGGCCGAGGTTTACGGCCTCTCTCTCGTCTCGGTTCAGAACCTCCAGACGGTAGCCGGAGACATTAAAGGCGGTCTCGATGAGGTCGAAATGGATCGGTGTCATCTGGGGACAGAGGATCGTGTAGTCTTTTCGCATTTTCTCGGTGAAGACCACACGGTTGAAGCTGGCGGGAACGACTTTTCGCTCCTCCTTTTTCTCCTCACGGGCGCGGATGGCAGCCAGAAGAGAGCGGACACGGATACGGGCAGCGCCCAGATTGCTGATCTCATCGATCTTCAAGCAGGTATAGATCTTTCCGGAGTTGGCCAGAATATCTTTTACCTGGTCGGTGGTAACGGCGTCCAGACCGCAGCCGAAGGAGTTCAGCTGGATGAGATCCAGATTTTCCGTGGTCTTCACATAGTTGGCAGCGGCATAGAGACGGCTGTGGTACATCCACTGGTCCATGACGATGAGGGGACGCTCCGGCTCATTGAGGTTGGAGATGGAGTCCTCGGTAAGAACGGCCACGCCGTAGGAATTGATGAGCTCCGGAATACCGTGGTTGATCTCGGAATCCACATGGTAGGGTCTTCCTGCCAGAACGATGCCGTGGCGGTTGTTGTCCTTCAGCCATTTTAAGGTCTCCTGACCTTTTTCCCACATGGCCTCTCTGGTCTTTGCCAGCTCGTCCCAGGCCAGGCGGACAGCCTCCTCGATCTCGGAGGCCGGGATTTCCGGAAACTCTTTGGTAAGGCCAAGGGTGATGGTCTCGGGACTCTCGAAGTTCAGGAAGGGATGGCGGAAACGGATGCTGCCGTCCCTAAGTTCGTCGATGTTATTCTTGATGTTTTCCGGATAGGAAGTAACGATGGGGCAGTTGTAATGGTTGTTCGCATCCGGGAACTCTTTCCGCTCGTAAGGAATGCTCGGATAGAAGATCTCCTTGATGCCCTGACGGATGAGCCAGGTCACATGACCGTGAGCCAGCTTGGCGGGATAGCACTCGGACTCACTGGGGATGGACTCGATGCCCAGCTCGTACATTTTGTGGGAGGAGGCCGGTGTGAGGATGACCCGGTATTTCAGCTTCGTGAAGAAGGTGAACCAGAACGGGTAGTTCTCGTACATGTTCAGAACTCTCGGAATACCGATCTCTCCGCGCTCTGCCTCGTCTGCCTCCAGCGGTGTGTAACCGAAGAGGAGTTTATTCTTATATTCAAAAAGGTTCGGGATCTTTTCTTTATTCTTTTCCTTGCCCAGACCGCGCTCGCAGCGGTTTCCGCTGATGAACTGACGGCCGCCGGTGAAGCGATTGATGGTCAGACGGCAGTTGTTAGTGCAGCCTTTACATTTTGCCATCGTGGTGGTGAACTGAAGCTTGTTGATCTTCTCGATGGAGAGCATCGTGGTTTCGGCACCTTCCACATAGCGCTCTCTTGCGATGAGGGCGGCTCCGAAGGCTCCCATGATACCGGCGATATCCGGACGGATGGCCTCGCAGTCGGCGATCTTCTCAAAACTTCTGAGAACTGCGTCGTTGTAGAAGGTTCCTCCCTGGACAACGATGTGGCGGCCGAGCTCTGTGGCGTCGGAAACCTTGATTACCTTATATAAAGCGTTCTTGATGACGGAGTAAGCAAGGCCTGCGGAGATATCGGCGACGGTTGCACCCTCTTTTTGGGCCTGTTTTACCTTGGAGTTCATGAATACGGTACAGCGGGTTCCAAGGTCGATGGGGTTCTCGGCAAAGAGAGCGGCCTTCGCGAAATCCTGGACGCTGTAGTTCAGGGAGTTGGCGAAGTTCTCGATGAAGGAACCGCAGCCGGAAGAACAGGCCTCGTTGAGCTGTACGCTGTCCACGGCGTGATTTTTGATCTTGATGCATTTCATGTCCTGGCCGCCGATGTCAAGGATGCAGTCTACGTTTGGATCAAAGAAGGAAGCAGCGTAGTAATGGGAGATGGTCTCCACCTCGCCTTCGTCCAGCATCAGGGCGGCTTTGATCAGGGCCTCGCCGTAACCGGTGGAGCAGGAGTAGACGATTCTTGCAGTATCCGGCATCAGGGAGTAGATTTCCTGGACGGCGCGGATGGCGGTTTTTAAGGGGCTTCCGTTGTTGCTGCTGTAGAAAGAGTAAAGCAGGCTTCCGTCCTCACCGACGAGGGCTGCCTTTGTGGTGGTGGAACCGGCGTCGATGCCGAGGAAGCAGTTTCCTTCATAGGTGGAAAAGTCTCTCTTGGCCACGCTGTACTGGTTCTGGCGCTCGGTGAACTTCTCATAGGCTTCTCTGGAAGCGAAGAGGGGATCGAGTCGTGCCACCTCAAACTCCAGCTTGATGTTGGAGGAAAGTTTTTTCACCATCTCGGAGAGGGAAACGGAAACCTTCTCGTCGTAGTTCAGCGCGGAACCGATGGCTGCGAAAAGATGGGAGTTCTCCGGGGTGATGGCGTGCTCGTCGTCCAGCTTCAGCGTGCGGATGAAAGCGGCTTTGAGCTCGGAGAGGAAGTGTAAAGGTCCTCCCAGGAAAGCCACATGGCCGCGGATCGGTTTACCGCAGGCCAGGCCGCTGATGGTCTGGTTTACGACCGCCTGGAAAATGGAGGCGGAAAGGTCTTCTTTTGTCGCGCCCTCGTTGATCAGGGGCTGGATATCGGTCTTTGCGAAAACGCCGCAGCGGGCGGCAATGGTGTAAAGAGCTTTATAATCTTTCGCGTATTCATTCAGGCCGGTGGCATCCGTCTGAAGAAGGGAAGCCATCTGGTCGATAAAGGAACCCGTACCGCCGGCACAGATACCGTTCATACGCTGCTCCACATTTCCGCCTTCAAAGTAGATGATCTTCGCGTCCTCACCGCCGAGCTCGATGGCTACGTCCGTCTGGGGAGCGCAATGCTGCAGGGCTGTGGATACGGAAATTACCTCCTGAACAAAAGGAACCCCGAGGTGTTTGGCCAGGGTCAGTCCGCCGGAACCAGTGATCATGGGATGAACGGTGAGTTCCCCTAAGGTGTCGTGGGCTTTTTTCAGAAGAGAAGAAAGAGTCTCTTGGATGTTGGCGAAATGCCGCTCATAGTCAGAAAAGAGCAGATTTTTTTCTTCGTCCAGGATCGCGATCTTCACAGTAGTGGAACCGATGTCGATTCCTAAAGTATATCGGTTTTGCGTCATATGTACTTACAGGAAAATCCTGTGTCCTCCTATTCTCTGTATGGAATAAAACGATGGTGTGTCAGACTCTGAGAGAGAAACTTCCTTTTATAATAAAAGGTTTCTCAGAGCATATGAGGCTATTATAGGGCAAAGCCGGAAAAAATTCAACTGACAAAGATACCAAACTGTCAGCTTCTGAATCGAAACTTGTTGCAAAAAAAGCCATATCACGGTATACTAAACTGATGAGCAATCAATGACGAAAAAAAAGGATGGTGAATCATGTATCAGCTGATAAAAAGAGACGGCAAGGCAAAAAGAGGCCGTTTTACAACCGTACATGGAGTGATTGAGACGCCGGTATTCATGAATGTGGGAACTGCGGCGGCGATCAAGGGCGCAGTCTCCACCATGGATTTACAGGAGATCGGTACCCAGGTGGAGCTCTCCAACACCTATCATCTTCATGTGCGCCCCGGCGACGAGGTTGTGAAGAAGATGGGAGGTCTTCATAAATTTATGGTCTGGGACAAACCGATCCTGACCGATTCCGGCGGATTCCAGGTCTTCTCCCTGGCAGGACTCCGGAAAATCAAGGAGGAGGGCGTGAAGTTCAATTCCCACATCGACGGCAGAAAGATCTTCATGGGACCCGAGGAGAGTATGCAGATTCAGTCTAACTTGGCCTCCACAATCGCGATGGCCTTCGATGAGTGCCCGCCGAGTACCGCCAGCCGGGATTATATCCAGAATTCCGTGGAGCGGACTTACCGCTGGCTCGTTCGATGCAAAAATGAGATGGCCCGCTTAAACAGCCTGCCCGATACGATCAACCCCCATCAGATGCTTTTCGGCATCAACCAGGGCGGTATTTATGAGGATATCCGTATCGAGAATGCTAAGGAGATCGCGAAGCTTGATCTGGACGGCTACGCTGTAGGCGGTCTGGCTGTGGGAGAGTCTCACGAGGAAATGTACCGGATTCTGGACGAGGTTGTGCCCTATCTTCCGTTGGAGAAACCGGTTTACCTGATGGGTGTCGGCACACCGGCCAATATTCTGGAGGCCGTGGACCGGGGCGTGGACTTCTTCGACTGCGTATACCCGAGCCGGAACGGACGTCACGGCCACGTTTACACGAAGTACGGAAAGCTGAACCTTTTCAACGCGAAATATGAGCTGGATCAGAAGCCCATTGAGGAAGGCTGCCAGTGTCCGGCCTGCCGTCATTACAGCAGAGGCTATATCCGTCACCTTCTGAAAGCCAAGGAAATGCTGGGCATGCGTCTCTGCGTGCTCCACAATCTCTATTTCTACAACCATTTAATGGAAGAGATACGCACAGCCATCGAGGAAGGACGCTACAAGGAATTCAAGAAAGCCAAGCTCGAAGGAATGGAACAGGGCGAATAATCAAGAAAAAAGGCTTGATGTATTCGGGAAAATTGTGTATAGTAGTAAGCATGCACAGGCGTTAGCCATAAGGAGGAAAAAATATGTTTTTATTATCAAGTGACACCGCAGCAGCAGGCGGTATCGGCATCGGCTTCACTCTGGTTTACATCGTTGTAATCGTAGTGATCATGTACTTCCTTGCCATCAGACCCCAGAAGAAAGAGCAGAAAAAGCTGAATGCCATGCTGGCAGAGCTGGCTGTAGGCGACAGCGTAGTAACCACCAGCGGTTTCTACGGCGTTGTCATCGACATCACCGATGAGGACGTGATCGTGGAGTTCGGAAGCAACAAGAACTGCCGTATCCCCATGAAAAAAACTGCAATCTCTCAGGTTGAGAAACCGGAAGCAGAATAATTTTACCGAAAAGGCGTTGGATTTTCCAACGTCTTTTTTTATGCATCACTGTAACTTTTTATTGAAAAACAGTGAAAAATGAATTATGATATACTTTAACGCAGCAGAGAAAGGATGATTGTGATGAATTATAAGATAGCAGTGATTTCCGGTGACGGTATCGGTCCGGAGATCGTCCGGGAAGCAAGAAAAGTCCTGGATGTGACAGGAAAAAAATATGGCTTTTCTTTTGACTACACAGATCTTCTCATGGGAGGCGCTTCCATCGACGTGAACGGCGTGCCCCTCACCGACGAGACCACTGAGAAAGCCAAAGCAAGCGATGCAGTCCTGATGGGTTCCATCGGAGGAGACGCCAAGACTTCTTCCTGGTACAAGCTTTCACCGGACAAACGCCCGGAGGCAGGCCTTCTGAAGCTTCGAAAATCATTAAATCTTTTTGCAAATGTGCGGCCGGCTTACCTCTATGAGGAACTGAAAGCAGCCTGCCCCTTAAGAGATGAGATTATCGGCGACGGTTTTGATCTGGTGATTATGAGAGAGCTCACCGGCGGCCTTTACTTCGGTGAGAGAAAGACCATTGAGGAAAACGGTGTGAAAAAAGCTATTGATACCCTGACCTACAGCGAGACCGAGATCCGCCGGATTGCCAGGAGAGGTTTCGATATCGCTATGAAGCGTCGGAAGAAAGTCACCAGCGTGGATAAAGCCAACGTGCTGGATTCTTCCCGTCTCTGGAGAAGCGTTGTGGAAGAAGTGGCGAAGGATTATCCGGAAGTCACCCTCGAGCATATGCTGGTGGACAACTGCGCGATGCAGCTCGTCCGTGATCCGAAGCAGTTCGACGTGATCCTGACCGAGAACATGTTCGGAGATATCCTTTCTGACGAGGCCAGTATGGTGACCGGTTCCATCGGAATGCTTTCCTCCGCCAGCCTCAACGAGACAAAATTCGGTCTCTACGAGCCGAGCCACGGTTCCGCGCCGGATATCGCGGGCCAGGACAAGGCCAACCCCATCGCAACCATTCTTTCCGCAGCCATGATGCTCCGCTTCTCTCTGGATCTTGACGAGGCGGCAGATGCCATCGAGGCAGCGGTAAAACAGGTCCTGAAGGACGGCTATCGCACCGGCGATATCATGTCCGAGGGATGCACCCTGGTGGGAACCGTGAAGATGGGCGATCTGATCGCAGAGAGAATCCAGTAAGAGATAGAAGGAGTGTATATTATGAGAAGTGACGCAGTAAAAAAAGGCGTACAGCAGGCGCCGCACCGTTCTCTTTTTAATGCCCTGGGCTTTACCAAGGAAGAGATGGAGCGTCCCCTGGTTGGTATTGTAAGTTCCTATAATGAGATCGTTCCCGGCCACATGAATCTGGACAAGATCGTGGAGGCTGTAAAAATGGGCGTGGCCATGGCAGGCGGAGTACCGAGAGTATTCCCGGCCATCGCCGTCTGTGACGGTATCGCCATGGGCCATGTGGGCATGAAATATTCTCTGGTTACGAGAGATCTGATCGCTGATTCCACAGAGGCTATGGCAATGGCTCATCAGTTTGATGCTCTGGTTATGGTTCCGAACTGTGACAAAAACGTCCCGGGTCTTCTGATGGCAGCAGCTCGTCTGAATATCCCCACTGTATTTGTCAGCGGCGGCCCGATGCTGGCCGGCCATGTGGAGGGCAGGAAGAGAAGCCTTTCCAGCATGTTCGAGGCAGTAGGAGAGTACACCGCAGGTAAAATCAATGCGGAAGAGCTGGAAGAGTACGAGTGCAAGGTCTGCCCGAGCTGCGGTTCCTGTTCCGGTATGTACACCGCCAACAGCATGAACTGCCTGACCGAGGTTCTCGGCATGGGCCTTCAGGGGAACGGCACGATTCCGGCTGTTTACTCTGAGAGAATCCGTCTTGCGAAAAAAGCTGGCATGCAGGTTATGGAGCTTCTCCGGAAAAACATCCGCCCGAGAGACATTATGACCAGCGAGGCCTTCATGAACGCCCTGACCGTAGATATGGCTCTCGGCTGTTCCACCAACAGCATGCTTCACCTTCCGGCTATCGCTCATGAGGCAGGCGTGGAGCTGAATGTGGATATCGCCAACGAGGTGAGCGCACGGACTCCGAACCTCTGCCATCTGGCGCCGGCAGGCCCGACTTACATGGAGGACCTGAACGAGGCAGGCGGCGTTTATGCCGTGATGAAAGAGCTGACGAAGAAAAATCTTCTGAACCTCGACTGTATGACTGTGACAGGAAAGACCGTCGGCGAAAATATCGCAGACAGCGTCAACCGCAACCCGGAAGTTATCCGCCCCATCGACAATCCCTACAGCACCACCGGCGGCCTGGCTATTCTTAAAGGAAATCTGGCACCGGACTCCGGCGTTGTCAAACGTTCCGCTGTTGTGCCTGAGATGATGGTTCATGAAGGACCGGCCAGAGTCTTCGATTGTGAGGAGGATGCGATCGCAGCCATCCTCGGAGGCAAGATCGTGGCAGGGGATGTGGTTGTCATCCGTTACGAGGGACCGAAAGGCGGCCCGGGCATGCGTGAGATGCTGAATCCGACCTCCGCGATTGCAGGTATGGGTCTTGGTTCCAGCGTAGCCCTCATCACAGACGGCCGTTTCAGCGGAGCTTCCAGAGGAGCCTCCATCGGCCATGTGTCCCCCGAGGCAGCTGTGGGCGGCCCCATCGCTCTGGTGGAGGAGGGAGATATCATCTCCATCAATATTCCAGAGAACAAGCTGGAACTCAAGGTCAGCGATGAAGTGCTGGCTGAGAGAAGAGCGAAATGGCAGCCGAGAGAGCCGAAGATCACTACCGGCTATCTGGCCCGCTATGCAGCCATGGTTACATCCGGAAACCGCGGCGCAATCCTTGAAATCCCGAAGACAAAATAAGTGACTAACTGGAGGAAGAAGAATGAAATTAACAGGTTCCCAGATCGTTGTAGAATGTCTGAAAGAGCAGGGAGTGGATACCGTTTTCGGTTATCCCGGCGGCGCGATCCTGAATATTTATGATGAACTCTATAAACATGACCAGGAGATCCGTCACGTCCTCACCTCCCATGAGCAGGGAGCTTCCCACGCGGCGGACGGCTATGCGAGAGCCACCGGAAAGGTCGGCGTCTGCATGGCTACCTCCGGACCGGGCGCTACCAATCTGGTCACTGGTATCGCCACCGCATACATGGATTCTGTTCCCGTCGTTGCCATCACAGCCAACGTGACCGTCCCCCTTCTGGGCCGGGACAGCTTCCAGGAGATCGACATCACCGGTGTTACGATGCCAATCACAAAGCATAACTTTATCGTAAAAGACGTTACGGAGCTTGCTGATACAATGCGCCGCGCCTTTTTCATCGCCCAGGAAGGCCGTCCCGGTCCTGTCCTGGTAGATATCACGAAAGACGTGACCGCAGCTGTGACGGAATATACCCGTCAGGAGCCCTGGCCGGTTCTGCGGAGCACCGAATATATCAAAGATGCAGATCTTGAGACGGCTGCGGAGATGATCAACAAGAGCGAGCGTCCCTTCCTCTATGTGGGAGGCGGAGCCGTGATCTCCAACGCTTCCGAGGAAGTGCGGGCTCTGGCTCACAAGATCAACGCTCCCGTGGGCGACAGCCTGATGGGAAAAGGCGCTTTCGACGGCAGAGACGAGCTCTACTGCGGCATGATCGGTATGCATGGCACAAAGGCTTCCAACTTCGGTGTGACAGACTGTGATCTGCTCATCGTCATCGGCGCCCGTTTCAGCGACCGTGTGGTTGGAAAGGTCTCCAAGTTTGCCGAGAATGCCAAAATTCTTCAGATCGATGTGGATCCCGCAGAGATCAACAAAAACGTCATGGTGGACGCTTCCATCATCGGCGATGTGAAGGAGGTGCTCAAACGCCTGCTTCCGAAGCTGGATGAGAACGCTCACGAAGACTGGGTAAAACATATCGAGGAGTATAAAAATAAATTCCCGCTGAAATACGATCCTGCAGGTCTCACCGGCCCCTATGTGGTGAAAGAGCTCTACCGGATCACCGAGGGAAATGCTCTGATCGTCACCGAGGTTGGTCAGCATCAGATGTGGGCGGCTCAGTATTATAAATACAAAGAGCCCCATCAGCTTCTGACTTCCGGGG
This sequence comes from Fusicatenibacter faecihominis, assembly GCF_020686945.1. NCBI lineage: Bacteria > Bacillati > Bacillota > Clostridia > Lachnospirales > Lachnospiraceae > Fusicatenibacter > Fusicatenibacter faecihominis. The sequence continues at coordinate 28,780 of NZ_JAJEPR010000028.1, forward strand.
GCCTGGGCACCATGGGTTACGGCCTGGGCGCAGCCATCGGAGCCAAAGTGGGCTGCCCGGAGAAGACCGTCATCAACATCGCCGGAGACGGCTGCTTCCGTATGAATATGAACGAGATCGCCACCGCTGCCCGGTACAACATTCCGGTCATCGAGGTTGTCATCAACAACCATGTTCTGGGAATGGTGCGTCAGTGGCAGACTCTTTTCTACGGAAAACGCTATTCTAACACGATCCTCAACGACAACGTGGATTTCGTGAAGCTGACAGAAGCCATGGGTGCTGTAGGCATCCGCGTGACGAAGAAGGAAGAGTTTGAGCCTGCCCTGCGGAAAGCTATGGAGCTTGGCCGTCCGGTAGTCATCGACTGCATCATCGACAAAGATGACAAGGTATTCCCGATGGTTCCTGCAGGAGCAGCCATCGAGGAAGTCTTCGATCAGGATGACTTGAAATAAAAATCATTAGCTGCATATACAAAGAAAGAGCCCATAATCAAAAATGGGCTCTTTTTTTATCCGCGGGTGGTGGATTTGCTGGTAAAAGCTTTCGCGTTGTGGTACAATAAATTTTATATACTAAGGAAGATTGGGGCCGTTTTAAATGGTATCGCGGAAAGACATAGAAGATTTTTACAAAAAATATAAGAAAAATTTGGATGCGGAAGCGCAGGTGATCGACCGCCTTCTTCAGGCGGAGGATCAGGAAATCTGGCTGGAGAAGCTGAGGAAGAAAGCCAGGTCCATGAGAAACCTTTACATTGAGAACGAGGCTCTTCTGAATCTCTATGTCCGTCCGTTCTTGAGCGGAGAGGTTCTTTTAAACGATGAGCTGGCTGACTGCTTCCTCCATGAGATCATCGACTGCAGAGCAGAGGGCTACGAGGATGATCTGGCCTTCCGGGAAGTGACAGAGCTTCTGAATGGCTATTTCAGGGAGACGAAGAACCGGGGCGGCGAGATCTGGTGCCTGAACATTCTGGGCGGCTTGTACAACGCGGGCTCCGGGGAAGGCGACGGGGAGCGGAGCAAGGCATATTTCCAGCAGATTGTGGAGCGAAAGGATCTCTATTTTGAGATCGAAGATCTGGGTGTGCGAAAAAGGATCATTTACGCTTTTTATAATCATCCCGTGGTATCGGTCAATTTCCGTCAGGTAAGCTGTGAGGAGCTCTTGAGGATTCTGGATGAGGCTATGGATTTTTATAACGACCCCAGAGTACGGGAAAAAGACGGAGAAAATCTGGACTTTGACGAGCTCATCGACGAGCTGAATTATGACGTTTTAGGAAACTATATCTGCGGTTCGGACCGGGCGGATGTGACGGATGAATTTCTGATTCGCGGAGAAAAAGTTCTGGGGGCGCTTTACGAGGCAGAGCTGAAGAAAAATCCCAACCGTTTCGAGATGCCCGATGAGATTTACTGCAACTACCATCGCTGTCTCTTTTTCCTTGGAAAAATGAGCTGCACGGATTTTGTGGAGGATTACTGGGCCTTCTGCAGCTATATTCTGGAAAATGAGCCCCTGGGCAGCCAGAAGGGCGTGGAATTTTATGACAGCCGGGTCTTTCAAATCGCGACAGTCCATCTGACGAATATTCTCTATGTGATCGTCCACTACAAAGACGAGTACCACGGCGACCGGGAGATCTGGAAGAAATGTGCGGACCAGTATCTGAACATCATCCGCAACCTTCCCCGGACCGGAAATAGTGCCTTTGTAAACGATATGGTGACCCGGTCACTGGCAGATTTTATTGAGCTGGTGGATGAGGGGGAGGTGGATTTCAACCTCCTGATGAACGCCACTCTGAACCGGGACGAGGAAACCCTTCTTCATTCCTCCATGGTGGGCCAGATCGCGGCACGGATTATGGAAAGCGTTTTCACCAACTGCCCCGACCTTCTGGTGGGGTCTCTGGACTGCCAGAACGTTGTGGAGGTCTTTGAAAACCGGGAAAAAATCATGACCTACGTCAATGAGGCAGCTCAGGTCTTCGATATCGGAAAGATCAAGATCGGCGAGATCATCAACAAACAGTCCCGTCAGCTGACGGAGCGGGAGCGGAAAAGAATCCGAAAGCACTGTGAGGATGGCTATGAAATTACCCGGAAGGGAAAGTTGCTCCGGAAGTACGGCGACGTTGTACTGGGCCATCATAAATCCTACGACGGAAAAATGGGATATCCGGCAGATTTTGACAACACCGCCTCGCCTTATCGTTTTTTTATCGAGCTCATCCACATCGCGGACAGCATGGATGCGGCCACTGACAGTCTCGAGAGAAGCTATAAAGGTGGAATCCGTTTTCAGCAGTTTCTGGATGAACTGGAGCAGGGCTGCGGCTCACTCTATTCTCCGGAGCTGGTGGATCTCCTTCGCTCCGACCAGGCGCTTCAGGAGGATCTGACTTATCTTCTGAGCGCCGGAAGGAACCGGATTTATTATGATATTTTCGGCACTCTGGTTCGGGAGGAGACGAAGGAAAGCGAGGAAGAAGAGGCTGCGCTTCCCCTGCTTCGTGAGTTTTTCTGTCTGGACGATATCCGCAACTTTCTGGAGACTGCCGGAAAGAGCCAGGGCGCTTCCTTTGCCCTGAAGGATGAGAAAGGCCTCATTTGGGAAAGCGGAGAAAGCGGGGATGGAGAGAGCTTTCTGGAACCTATTTCCCTTCACGGAAAGACCATTGGTCAGCTTCAGGTAAAGGTGAAGCCGGACAGCACTTTTTCTGAGGAGCAGCGGCAAAGTCTGGCTGTACTTTGCCGTTCTCTTCTGACCAAAGAGTACGAAAATACCTGTCTGGTGAAAAAATATGAGAGTGACTTTGACGAGCGGGACGATCTTCTGAACATGATGCAGGAGCGCGGAAATGAAAACCTGGGATTGATCCACGCGCTGGCGGAGGATTTTCTCCTGATTCTCTATGTGAACATGCGAACCGGCGGGTATAAGGTCTCTCACAGAAATTTAGGCGGCTGTTTCCGGAACCTGCACAGCGGCTATTATGACGATTTCCGCAAGGATGTGCTGGCGAAGGCTGTCTGGCCGGAGGACTGGGAGACGATCCATGGAAGCCTGCGGCTCCATGAGATCTCCAGGTTTTTTGTGAAGCTGGGAGGCATCTTTGAGACGGAGCTTCGCCTGGAGACAGGGGAAGGCTATCGCTGGGTGCGTCTTCGTTTTACCCAGCTGGAGGAGCAGAACACAATCCCCAGCGTCATGTCCGTTTCATTCCAGGATATTCACGAGACGAAGAGCCGGAGCGAGCAGATGAACGAGGCTCTGAAGGAGGCCTACCATACGGCGGAGGGAGCCAACCGGGCCAAGAGCCTTTTCCTCTCCAGCATGTCCCACGATATCCGTACTCCCATGAACGGCATTGTCGGAATGACGGCCATCGCCATGAAAAATCTGGACAACCGGGAGCGGGTGGAGGACTGCTTAAGAAAGATCGACGACTCCTCCAGGCTTCTCTTAAGCCTCATCAACGATGTCCTTGATATGTCCAAAATCGAGAGTGGCCGGATGGAACTGAGCCGCCAGCGGATTTCCCTGAAAAAGCTGATGAACGAATCGGCGGAGGTCACAGCGACGGAAGCTCGGAAAAAGAAACAGGATTTCCGGGTGGAGATCGATCTCATCCACGAGTACGTCCAGGGCGATCCTGTGCGCCTTCGCCAGGTATTTATCAACCTTGTCTCCAACGCTGTGAAATATACGCCGGAGGGCGGCCGGATCCGCATGCGCCTGATGGAATTTCCGAATAAAACGGGCGAAGAGTGCCGCTACCGCTTCCAGGTGGAGGATAACGGCATCGGTATGTCGAAGGAGTTTCTTGAAAAGGTTTTCGAACCCTTTACGAGAGCTGATAACAGCATGACCCAGAAGAACCAGGGAACGGGACTCGGCCTTTCCATCACCCATTCCGTGGTGGAGATGATGGGCGGCGTCATCGAGGTGAAGAGCGAACCTGGAAAAGGAAGCATTTTTACCGTCATCTTACAGTTCTCGGCAGAAGAAGCACCAGAGAAAAAAGAAGAAAGCGGCCAGGAGAAAAAACGGCCGGCTGCAAGCTTTGAAGGCTTCCGAGCTCTTCTGGCGGAGGATAACGAGCTTAACCGGGAGATCGCCGAAACCTTCCTGGAGGACTTTGGTATAAAGGCAGAGTCCGTTGTCAACGGACAGGAGGCAGTGGAGCTTCTGAAAAAACGCGGCGATGGCTACTTCGATGTGGTCTTTATGGATATCCAGATGCCGGTGATGAACGGCTACCAGGCGACCCGGGCCATCCGGGAGCTTCATACCCCCTATACCGATCAGCTTCCCATCATTGCCATGACGGCCAATGCCTTTGCGGAGGATGTGCAGGAGGCTTTCCGGGCCGGCATGAACGAGCATGTCACCAAGCCGGTGGATGTGCGGAAACTGGCCCTGGTTCTTGATAAATATCTGAGTAGAACAGACCGATGAGCGACTCCTTTCCGGGGAAAACGGAAACCTGGAAAGGAGTTTTTTACATTAAAACTGTCTGTGCAATAAAGACAAGTGTAACCGGTAGGAAAATAAAGGGTTGACAATTCTTTCACAACGCGCTACACTTTAGTGAATTAAAGAGATAAGAGGAGGAAGCAAGTAGTGAAGAGAGTGTACAATTTTTCAGCTGGACCGGCTTGTCTGCCGGAAGAAGTATTAAAAGAAGCTGCGGAGGAAATGCTGGATTACAACGGTTCCGGAATGTCCGTGATGGAAATGAGTCACCGATCTTTGGCTTTCGACCAGATCATCAGGACCGCAGAACAGGATTTAAGGGATCTGATGCAGATTCCTGACAACTATAAAGTGCTTTTCTTGCAGGGCGGAGCGTCCCAGCAGTTCGCCATGATCCCCATGAACCTTATGAAGAACCGCGTGGCCGATTATATCGTCACCGGCCAGTGGGCGAAGAAGGCATGGCAGGAAGCACAGAAATACGGAAAGGCCAACAAGATCGCCTCTTCCGAGGATAAGACCTTTTCCTATATCCCGGACTGCAGCGATCTTCCTATCAGCCCGGATGCGGATTACGTCTACATCTGTGAAAACAATACGATTTACGGAACAAAATTCAAAGAACTCCCCAACACGAAAGGAAAGACTCTGGTGGCTGACGTGTCCTCCTGTTTCCTTTCCGAACCGGTGGATGTGACAAAATACGGCATTATCTACGGCGGCGTCCAGAAGAACATCGGCCCGGCCGGCATGGTCATCGCCATCATCCGTGAGGACCTTATCACTGAGGATGTCCTTCCGGGAACGCCCACGATGCTTACCTACAAGACCCACGCGGATGCGGGTTCTCTCTACAACACCCCCAACTGCTACTGCATTTACATGTGCGGCAAGGTCTTCAAATGGCTGAAAAAGAACGGCGGTCTCGCTGCCATGAAGGAAAAGAATGAGAAAAAAGCGGCGATTCTTTATAATTATCTCGACGAGAGCCGTCTCTTCCATGGCACCGTGGAAAAGAAAGACCGTTCCCTCATGAATGTGCCCTTTGTCACCGGCGATAAAGAGCTGGATGCCAAATTCGTCAAAGAGGCAGAGGCGGCAGGTCTTGTGAACCTGAAAGGCCACAGAACCGTGGGCGGCATGAGAGCCAGCATCTACAACGCCATGCCGCTGGAAGGCGTGGAGGCTCTCGTTGCCTTTATGAAAAAGTTTGAGGAGGAGAATGCGTGATGTTTAAATATACCTGCCTGAATGCGATTTCCGAGAAAGGCACGAGCCTTTTCGGAGCGGATTTTGAGAAAACAGAAGATATCAGGGAAGCCGACGCGGTCATGATCCGCAGCGCTTCCATGCATGAGATGGAACTTCCTCCGATGCTGGAGGCCGTGGCGAGAGCCGGAGCCGGCGTCAATAACATTCCCCTGGAAAAATGCGCGGAGCAGGGCATCGTGGTCTTCAACACCCCGGGAGCCAATGCCAACGGCGTGAAAGAGCTGGTTCTGGCCGGCCTGCTCCTGGCTTCGAGAGATATCATCGGCGGTGTCGCCTGGGTCCAGGGTGAAAAGGATAGCGAGGACCTTGGAAAACGGGCCGAGAAGGAGAAAAAGCATTTTGCCGGCTGCGAGCTCAAAGGAAAGAAGCTCGGCATCATCGGCCTGGGAGCCATCGGCGTTCTCGTGGCCAACGCGGCAGTCAATCTGGATATGGAGGTCTACGGCTATGATCCCTACATTTCCGTGGACGGCGCCTGGAAGCTCTCCAGAGACATCCATCATATCCAGGATGTGAACGATATCTACCGGGAATGCGATTATATCACGATCCATGTGCCGCTGCTCGACAGCACGAAAGAGATGATCAACGCCGATGCCCTGAATCAGATGAAGGACGGCGTGGTGATCCTGAATTTTGCCAGAGACCTTCTGGTGGATGAGAAAGCCATGATCGACGCCCTGAACCAGGGAAAAGTAAAACGCTATGTCGTGGACTTCCCCACACCGGCCATCGCGAAGACACCGGGAGCTATTGTGATTCCTCATCTCGGGGCTTCCACCCAGGAGTCCGAGGACAACTGCGCGAGAATGGCTGCGGAAGAGCTCATCGATTACCTCGAAAACGGAAACATCCGCCATTCCGTCAACTATCCGGACTGCGAGATGGGTGTCTGCCAGGAGGCCTGCCGTATCGCCATCAACCACCGGAACATCAAGAACATGATCGGTCAGTTTACCACCCTGTTCGGCGAGGCGGATATCAACATCGCGAAGATGCTCAACAAGAGCAAAGGAAATTACGCCTATTCCCTTTTCGACCTGGAAAATCACCCCTCAGAGGCGGTTCTCGAAAGCCTGAAAAAAATCGACGGCGTCTTAAAAGTCCGTATCTTAAAGTAAAAAGCAAGAGGCTGCGTCACGCAGCCTTTTGGCGTTTCTGGGGCTGCAAAAAGGAAATATATGAAAAAAGCTTGAAAGTGAAAGTAAATATGGTAAAATTATGACAGCGGCGGAGCGGAAGTTCCGCGCAAAATAAAGGATACAAGGGGAGGTGTGTTGGGATGAACGAAAGACTGTATAACCTGATGGACTGGGCAGAGATCGAGGCAGTCACTTATGCGGAGACCGATAACCCGCACAGTCTTTTGGGAGCACAGGTCACGGATGAGGGCATCCTGATTCAGACATTTGTTCCCACGGCAGCAGCCATCAGTGTTGTATGCGGAAAGAAAACGTACCCAATGGAACTGGAGGATGAGGCGGGCTTTTTTGCAGCCCTGATTCCTGGAAAAAGGATTCCGTCTTATACACTGCAGGTGACCTTTGACAGTGGAGATACGGCCTGCTGGCAGAATCCCTACGATTTTGAGCCGCAGATCACGGAGAAGGAGCTGAAACGCTTCCGGGCGGGGATCTGCTATGATATCTATGAGAAACTGGGAGCCCATCCCATGACCGTGAAGGGAGTTCCCGGCGTCTATTTTGCCGTCTGGGCGCCTCATGCCATGCGCGTGAGTCTGGTGGGTGACTTTGATCTCTGGGACGGCCGCAGGCTTCCCATGAGAAGACTTTCGGATTCCGGTATTTTTGAACTGTTTGTGCCGGGACTTCCGGTGGGAACTCTTTATAAATATGAGATCAAGGCGAAGAACGGCCTTGTTTTCCTGAAAGTAGACCCCTACGCCAATGAGACGGAAGAGCAGCCGGGAACAGCCTCCGTGGTGACGGAGCTTTCCGGTTTTGAGTGGAAAGATCAGGACTGGATGGCCGGAAGGAAGAAGCATGACTTGAAAAAAGAGGCCATGGCCGTCTACGAGATGCATCTCGCTTCCTGGAAAAAGAAAGAAAACGGTGAAATTTACAATTTCCGGGAACTGGCTCCTCTGGTGGCCTCCTATGTGAAGAAGATGAATTACACCCATGTGGAGCTTATGCCCGTCATGGAGCATTTTTCTGAGGAATTCTGGGGTTACCAGGTCACCGGTTATTATGCGCCGGCGAGACAGTACGGAACGCCTGAGGATTTCATGTATTTCATGGATTACCTTCACCGGGAAGGAATCGGCGTGATTCTGGACTGGGTTCCGGCTCATTTTCCAAAGTATGATTTTGGCCTGGGCGGTTTCGACGGCACCTGCCTTTACGAGCATCCCGATCCCCGGCGGGGCATCCATCCCGAGTGGGGTACCTACGTTTTCGATTATGGCAAGCCGGAGGTTTCTAACTTCCTCATCGCCAACGCTCTTTTCTGGGCGGAAAAATATCATGCCGACGGTCTTAGGATGAATGCTGTGGCTTCCATGCTCTATCTGGATTACGGCCGTCAGGGCGGCGAGTGGGCTGCCAATATGTACGGCGGAAATGAGAATCTCGAGGCAGTGGAATTTTTCAAACATTTAAATTCCATCTTTAAGAAAAAAGAGCCCGGCGCCGTTCTCATCGCAGAGGAGTCAGCTGCCTGGCCCGGCGTCACCACTCCGGTGGAAGAGGACGGACTTGGCTTTGATTTCAAATGGAACACCGGCTGGACTGATGATCTTCTGGGCTACATGAGCCTGGATCCGATCTTCCGCGGGTATCATCATGGCGAGCTGACCTTTAGCATGATCTATGCCTACAGTGAGGACTACATGCTGACTTTTTCCCATGACGACATCGTGAACGGAAAGGAATCCATGATCCGGAAAATGCCGGGCAGAACGGCCCAGCAGGAGGCAAACCTGAGAGTTGCCTACGCCTATATGGTGGCCCATCCCGGAAAGAAGCTCCTTTTCATGGGACAGGAGTTTGCCCAGGAGGAAGACTGGAAGGCGGAAAAAGAGCTGGAATGGGATCTTCTGGAAAAGGAAGAGCATCTGGAAATGCAGCGGTTTGTCAGTGAACTGAATGATTTTTATCGTAAGCATCCTGCTCTTTACCGTATGGATTATGACCCTGAGGGCTTCGAGTGGATCAACAGCATCTCCGCCAATGAAAATATGCTTGTTTTCACGAGAAATACGGAGAAAAAAGAAGATACCCTTCTGGTGGTGGCCAATTTCTCGCCTGTCACCTATGAAAAGCACACGGTGGGCGTGCTCTGGCCGGGAAAATACAAGGAGATTTTCAACAGTGACCGGAAGGAATACGGCGGCAGCGGGGCCGGAAACCCCAGAGTAAAACAATCCAGAAAGGAAGAGTGCGACGGCAGGAAGGATTCCATCACGATTACCGTTCCTCCCATGAGCGTTCTTTTCTTTGCCTACACGGGGACCGCTCCCAGAGCGGCAACCAACCGGGAGGCAAAAATGGATAATAAGAAAAAACAGGAGGAATTATGAGAAAACAGAAGAAAAAGCATACCGTGTTGAAGGTGATCCTGCTGATCGTACTGATCCTGCTCCTTGTAGCAACAGGAGGAGCCTTCTGGGTGTACCAGAAATTCAGCGATACGGTAGGAGAGATGAATTACCGGGAACTGGAAAGCGATAAACTTGAGATCAACCAGCAGGTGAAAGAGAACAAGGCCTTAAAAGGCTATACCAACATTGCTCTCTTCGGCCTGGATTCCCGCGAAGGAAATCTGGAGCAGGCCAACAGCGATACCATCATTATCGCCAGCATCAACAACGACACGAAAGAGATCAAGATGGTCTCCGTTTACCGTGATACTTACCTCAATATCGGTAATGATATGTATCGGAAAGCCAATGCGGCTTACGCCAACGGCGGTCCCGAGTGGGCAGTCAGCATGCTGAACACGAACCTGGACCTGGATATCAAAGAGTTTGTCTCCGTGGACTTCAATGCCCTGGTAGACCTCATCGATGCTATCGGCGGAATCGAGATTACCGTGGACGAGGAAGAGGCAGGTTATGTAAACGGCTACTGCGTGGAGACCTCCCAGGTGACCGGAAAATCCTATGAAGACCTTCCCGGCGCAGGCACCTATCTCATGAGCGGTGTACAGGCTGTCTCCTACACCCGTATCCGTTATACCTCCGGAAATGACTTCAAGAGAACCGAGAGACAGAGAGAGGTCATCGGAAAGATCGTGGATAAAGTGAAGACTATGGGTATCAGCAATCTGATGGATCTGGCTCACACGATGTTCCCGAAGGTGCTCACCAGCTTCTCTGAGACCGAGCTCATCAAGCTTGGCCTGAATATCCTCAACTACAAGCTGGGCTCCTCCACGGGCTTCCCCTTCGCTCACCGCACGAGCCAGAGCGATTACAACGAGGTTCCCGTCACCCTGGAAAGCAATGTGATCCAGCTCCATGAGTACCTTTTCGGTACGACCGACTATCAGCCCTCCGACACCGTCATCGCCCGCAGCCAGGAGATCATCAACGCCACCGGTTACGACGATCCCTCCCTTGCAAGCACCGAAAACTACAGTACAGGCGAAGAGTAAAGTAATAGAAGAAAAGGCATCCCGCGTGAAAGTGTGGGGTGCCTTTTTATAGAAATACAGTATAGAAATACAGTCAAAAAAAGGCCCGCTTTCTGTGGACCCAATAAAAAAAGCTCCCGGCCGGATTCGAACCGGCGACCTACGCATTACGAATGCGTTGCTCTACCAGCTGAGCCACGGAAGCTTATCAAGCGCTTTGCGCTGACTCATACATTATATACGGGATTCCCGGATTTGGCAAGTGTTTTTTGGAAAAAAGTGAAAAAAGTGAAATTAATATATTTTTGGAAAAAACTTGAAAAAAGTAGTTGACAATCCGGCGGCAGTGGTGTATTATACTCACTGTCGCCGATGAAATTGATTGAACTGCTCGAACAATTCAAACAATTATAACTTTTGAAGCTTTCAAAAAAAATGAAAAAAGTGGTTGACAAACAAAAGAAACTGTGATAGAATATAAAAGCTGTCGCAAGAGAGCAAATGAAATCACAGAGAACCTTGATAACTGAACAGTGACATATCCTTGAAAGTT
>NZ_JAJEPR010000029.1:0-38332 GCF_020686945.1 Fusicatenibacter faecihominis
CATAAATCACTATTTTGTTAGCTGAAATATTGAATTTTTAAGGTACGAATCCCATTTTAGGTATGGGAAGTCTTAGTCACTGATTATCAGATAAAATTATATAAATCGATATCGTAAGATATTGTGTGTCCAAACGTAAGATACCCCGAAGGTCGAAAGACCTCCGGGGTTTTTCTGTTGAGTAAAAAGTTAGAATAAAGTTGTGTATATATTAGAATAGCACTTTAGAAAGCACTATGGTAAAATAAAGCGAAGGTAAATTGGAACTAGATTGTAGATCCTGTCAAAAACAGAATTACAGTCTGCAATTTTGAGACGGAGAACACGGAAGAGTTTTCCTTTTTCAGATCAGGTTAAGGCAGGAATTTATCCGGATCTTTTTATTAATTTTCAAAAATTCAGTTGTAAATTAAGAAGAAGCAGTACGCCCCGCGTCAAAAATTCGGGGCGCTGTTTTGTCTAAACGTCTCATTATTTTGTAAATCTTTACTTTCTATTTGCCATCTTTCTGAAAAATGAGTAAAATGGATGAAAAGAGGGGGATGGGAAATGGAGAGAAAGAGAAATCGTCTGCCGAAATCTTTTGCACGGAGGATCATCAAGGTCTGGTTCGGGGGCGTTTTGGTTCCGTTGCTGATTGTGGAGGCTATGATGCTGGCGCATACTTACCAGATCAACAAGGAAACGGTACGGCAGGGAGTGGAGAACGACTTAAGTCAGGTGTCGGAGGATCTGACGGCACTGATGAACAATATGAACTCTGTCTCCTGGCTTTTGCAGGCGGACAGTACGGTGGGGAAGGATCTTCATTTATATTTTGACGAGACAAGTTCCGTGGCGCGGGCGGAACTGCTGTCATATATGAGAGATCAGATTGCCAATTATGAGGTGGCAAATCCGCTGATTGCGAATATTACTTATCTTTATGTACCTAAAGGGACGACCAATGTTGTTAAGATCAACAGTTCTTCACTGGCAAAGGGAACTCTGCCGGATGAGAAAAATTTTCTGTGCCAGTGGCGGGATATGACTTTTTACGGGCCTCATATGACGGATTCCAAGGTGGCGGCCTATCCGTGTTTTTCTCTTCTTCGGACTTATAAGGGTGAGCGCGACAAGGGCGACATTTATATTTATGTGGAGTCTGGATATAAGTATTTTCAGAAACTGATCCCGGAAGCGGTACTCGGCATGAATCCGATTTTCCTCATAGAATCCAGTGACGGTCAACTGATGTACCGTTCTGATCTGGAAAATCTGGAGGAACTCTCCACGGCAAAAGAGCTTCCGATGGATGAGTATCAGGCTTTTGAGGCGACCCAGACAGGAGACTGGAAAATCCGTCTCCTGGTTCCGACAAAGGAATATTACCAGCAGGTCTATGTCATGGCCCTGAATCTGAGCCTTCTGACCCTGGCATTGATAGCCTTCTGTATTTTAGTTTCTATTTTACAGTGGCAGAGCATTTACCGGCCCTTCACGAAATTTGAAAAAAAGCTCCATCAGATTGTAGCCGACGAGGACATTGAAACGAGGATCGAGGAGATGAACATTCAGGAATTTGATGAGAACGTGGCGCTTCTGCATAAGCTGAAAAATAACATTCTGGTCCTGTTAAACAAGGTGCAGGACGAGGAGAAAAAGCGATCGGAGGCGGAGATCAAGTCCGTTCTCGGCAAGATCAATCCTCATTTTCTCTACAACACGCTGGATACGTTGAAATGGTATGCGGCGGGAAAAAAGGACCGGGAGATGGTTCATTTTATCACGGCCCTGAACAAACTTCTTCTTTATAATATGTCAAAAACCCGGGAGACCACGCTGAAAAGTGAGCTGGAGGCCGTACGCTCCTACATCACGCTTCAGCAGATGAAATACGATCTGGAATTTTACATCGACGAGGGACAGCATCCGGAAATTCTACAGGCGGACATGCCTCGCTTCATCCTTCAGCCCATCGTGGAAAATGCGATCCTTCACAGCGGTGCTGACGATGGAAAAGTTGGCGTGGAGGTGGAACTTCTGGCCAACGGAAAGGTGGCAATCCTGGTGAAAAATACAGGAAAGCCCATCGATCCGGAGAAAATCAAGGATGTGCTGGTCCAGAAGACGGACGTTTCCTCCAACGGCATCGGCCTTCAGTATGTGGCCCGGATGCTGGAAAACCGCTTTGGGGACAATTTCGAGCTGAAGGCGGAGCGGACGGAGGACGGCATGAACGTGCTGGAGATCTGTATTCCTTTTGATCCGGTGGAGGTCGTTTTGGGAGAAAGCAGCATAAAGATAGGGGAGGTTTTGCGGAAATGATACGAGTATTTGTGGTAGATGACGAGAAGCTGGTGCGAAGAGGCATCATCGGACTGATCGACTGGGAAAAATACGGGATGGAAGTGGTTGGCGATTCCGGAAACTCCCAGGAGACGCTGGAATTTCTGAAAAGAGAAGAGGTAGACCTCCTTTTTTCGGATCTTGAGATGCCGGGACTTTCCGGTGTGCCGTTTCTACAGGAAGTGAAAAAGGTCCGGCCAGAGATTCAGATTGTGGTGCTGACCATGCATCAGGAATTTGAGCTGATTCAGCAGAGTCTCCGGGTAGGCATTCTGGATTACATCACCAAGGCCCAGATAGAAGGGGAAAATGTGGACGCTTTCATGGAGAGCATCCGGGAGCGCTATCGGGAGACTGTGCGCTATACGCAGCTGAGCGAGCGGCGGGTAGGGCCTGAGGAGATCTCCATTTGGGAAGCGCCGGATAAAAAACAGGGAAAAGCCTTTGCAGGTCTTTTAAAAAAAGCGGGAGTTAGCTTTGAAAAACTGGATGACCGGCATCTTCTCCTTCAGGAAGGGGTACAGACAGACGAATTTTTAAAGGCACCGGAGGCCGAACAAAGTTCGCTGATCTGTTTGGCGGAAGTAAAAGGCATCGCTTACAGCCAGCTGGAGGATCTCTTAAAAGGAACCGTGAAGGAAAAACTTTTTCAGGACAGGGAGCCCGGAAGAATGGTCTATGAGTACTGCTATCCGGAGCTTGTGAACACGCAGCCGGGCGAGTCCAGAAAGACAGTGCTGGAACTCTCCATGAAGATGGAATTTATGCTGGTGCAGAAGGTCTATGAGGAGACGCTGGAGATTATCCGTCATGCGGCCCTGAATAACGAGGAACGGGTGGCGGCCTTTTATCACTTCAACCTCCACTGGTGTGAATTTTCCGGAAAGGATTTCAGCCGGTATTTCGAGGAAGTGGGCTCCTTCCGCTGGTGGTACGAGTGGAAGGGCTGGTTTGACGAGATCCGGAAAAAAGTGCTGGAGCGGGTCGGCGAAGACAGGGAAGAGCTGGAGAGCATCCAGGCGATTCATCAGGCCATGAATTACATCCGGGAACATATGGACCGGGAGATCACGCTGGAAGAACTTTTACGGCTCACAGGAATGAGCAAGAGCTATTTTTCCAGAAATTTCAAGGACGTGACGGGAAAGACTTTTGTCACCTATCTGAACGATATGCGGATCGAGACGGCAAAAAAGTATCTGACGGAGACAAAACAGCCGATTTACTGGATCGCCAGCCAGGTAGGCTATGTGGATGAACACTATTTTCGTAGAGTTTTCCGGGAACGGACCGGAGTTACCCCAAAACAGTTTCGTGAAAAGTACTAAAAAACGGAAAAATTACATAGAAAATTAGTTAAACAGGATAATGGTATTCAAAAAAGGGGACAATCGTATTTGCAAAATAAACAAAATATGATTCTCCCCTTTTTAGATACAAATGACTCTGGGTTTGAAGCGGAAAGAAATTTATAATAGGTTTATCAACAAAAGGAGTGAAAACAAGAACAAGGAGGAAAAGAGTATGAAAAAGAAAACAATCTCAGTTCTGTTGTCAGCAATGATGGCAGCCGGATGCCTGGTCGTACCGGCAGCTGCATCCGAGTCAAAAAGCGTAGAAGACCTTCTTCTCGAGCCCTACGAGGAAACTGTTGACATCCATGTAGTGCTTCAGTACCGTGAGTCTGAGGATCCGCTGACCCCGACCGACTGTACACCGGAGACTTCCACCGCAGTTAAGAAACTGAAAGAGGATCTGAACATCAACCTGATCTATGACTGGATCGTAAACGCAGATCAGTACGATGAGAAATTCGGTGCAGAGCTTGCAGCAGGAAACCTGCCCGACGTATTTATGGTAGGCCCGAACGATTTTGAGGATCTGGCCAGCCAGGGCGGTCTTGCAGATCTGACAGAGGCTTATGAGACCTATAAATGTGATGCACTGGATAACATTTTCAACTATGACGGAAATTTCCTGAACGTAGGAACCAAGGATGGCAGCGTGTACGGTCTTCCGATGGGAACCGATCCCGCTCAGGCAACTTCCCAGATGTACTACAACATGACACAGCTGGAGAGCGTAGGAATCACTTCTGTGGATCAGCTTCCGAAGACCATCGATGAGTTTGAGGCTCTCTGCGACAAACTGATGGAGACCGATTACGACGGCGACGGTGAGGTTGGAGGCCCCATACTTCCAGCCTGCAAGAACTACATGGATGCTCAGCTCGGCGATTTCACCCCGTTCTTCCATGCATATGAGACCTGGAACTCCGGCTGGTATGACAAAGACGGTACTTTACAGTATGCTGGTATCGACGAGGGAATCAAGACCACTCTTACCAAACTGAACGAGTGGTACAACAAAGGCTACTTCCAGAAAGACTTTGCAGCTTATGATATCTGGGCAGCAGATTCACCCGTTGTAAACGATATCGTAGCCGGCAAATATGCCATCGTTCCCGGTTCCTGGTGGATTCCGAACTGGCCGCTGAACAGCAATAAGGTAGAGCATCCGGAAGCAAACTGGGTAGTTGGACCGAACCTTTCCGTAGATGGCGAGCAGCCGACCATCATGCTTGACCGCTATCCGGTAAGCACCTTCGTAGTGGCCGGACGCGACTGCAAGAACCCGGAAGCAATCTTTAAAATGATGTACTGGTCCTGGAAATACTGCACAGAGAACAGCAACCCTGATGTACAGAACGCTATGACTGAGGAAGAGCAGACCGAATGGCACAGCTACGTTTATACCTGGCTTCCGTACCGTATTTATTCCCCGACCTCTCTGAGAATCAACTATGAGACCATCAATAAACTGATTGATGAAGGAAAAACAGAGATTACAGAAGAAGATGCAGCTGGTAATGAGGAGTTCTGGGGTGCATGGGCATCTTACCTGAACTATAAAGAGAATCCGGATGATGGAGTTGCCTGGGGTACTTACTTCAGCCGTCTGGCTCCGGATGGCGGTGTTGCCAACATGATCAAGACTGTGGAAAGCGCAGATATCATCTATGATGAAGTATACGTTACTACACCTGCAATGATCTCCAGACAGTCTGAACTGAACAAACTCCGTGACAATACCTTCTTAGCTATTATCATGGGCGAGTCTCCCGTAGATTACTTTGATACCTTTGTTGAGCAGTGGAAAGCTCAGGGCGGCGATGAAATTTCGGCAGAAGTAAATGAGTGGTATCAGAGCGAGAAATAAAAACAAGTGAGTTTTAGGAAAATTGCCATATTTTACAGATATGCCGGATCTGCCGATAATGCCTGTGAAATATGGCATTTTCTTTTGAAAGAGAGGAGAGCGTTTATGGAAAACAATAAGCCAAAGAAAAGAAAAAAGAGCCTTTACCGTACCAGGGAGCTTCATCTGATGCTGTTTCCCGCGGTGATCTTTACCGCACTGTTCTGTTATCTGCCCATCGGCGGCCTGATCATGGCCTTTCAGGATTTCAAACCCCTGCTGGGCTTCCAGAAATCTGCTTTCGTGGGTCTGAAACAGTTCCATTATATTTTTACGATGCCGAGCTTCCGTCAGGCCTTTGTCAACACGATCATCATTGCATTTTTTAAGATTACCCTGAGTATTCTTGTTCCCCTTGTTTTATCTCTGATGCTGAACGAAGTGACCAAGAGCTGGTTCAAACGTTCCGTTCAGACCATCGTCTTCATTCCGTACTTTTTCTCCTGGGCAATTCTCGCAGGAATGGTGCTGGAGATCTTCGCCTACGACGGCGTAATCAACAACGTACTGGAAAGTCTTTTTGGAATGGAATCTATCGCCTTCCTCGTAAGCAACAAATATTTCCGGACCATCGTCATCGGTTCCGATGTGTGGAAAGGTATGGGATATAATACCGTACTTCTTCTGGCAGCGATCACCAACGTGGATCCGACGCTCCACGAGGCCGCTCAGGTGGACGGAGCCGGACGCTGGAAACAGATGCTTCATGTGACCCTGCCGGGTATCATGCCCATGGTGGCAGTTCTCACCGTGCTTGGTCTTGGCGGCATCCTGAACGCCGGTTTCGAGCAGATCCTGATCATGTACAACCCGACTGTAGAGAAGACTGTAGATATTCTCGATACGCTGGTTTACCGTCTCGGTATGGTGAGCCATCAGTATTCCGCAGCAGCAGCCATGGGACTTTTCAAATCCGTGATCTCCCTTCTCTTTGTAGGAACCAGCTACTGGATTCTCTATAAGAAGAGTGATTACCGGGTATTTTAAAGGAGGTGTGACAGATGAAAATTAAACATTCAAAATCTTACTATGTGTATCAGGTTTTTAATACCATTATTCTGACGCTGGTAACGCTGTCCTGTATTTTCCCGATTCTTCATGTGTTCGCCATGTCCTTAAGCGACAGCACCGCTGCCATGGCAGGCCGCGTAACCTTTTTCCCGGTGGATTTTTCACTTGCCGCTTATGAGTACCTGATCAAGAAAAAAGATTTCTTCCATTCTGTGGCCATCTCCGGAGGAAGAGTTGTTGTCGGTACGGCTTTCAACATGATTCTCATCGTGCTGACTGCTTATCCGCTTGCCCGCCCGACGTCTCAGTTCCGCGGAAGAACAGCCTATATGATCTATTTTGCCATCACGATGTTCCTGGGCGGCGGCCTGATCCCGACCTACATGGTCATCAAGAACCTGCATCTTCTGAATACTTTCTGGGTACTGGTTCTGCCCTGCGCCATGAATATCTGGAACGTTATCATTATGATGAACTTTATCAGGGGCTTACCGAGGTCCGTTGAGGAAGCGGCTTTCGTGGATGGAGCCAACCACTGGCAGACGCTGTTCCGCGTAATCCTGCCGATGTCCAAGCCCTCCCTGGCTTCCCTGCTTCTGTTCTCAATGATCGGCCACTGGAATTCCTGGTTTGACGGCATGTTCTACATGAATAACCCGAACAACTACCCGATGGCAACCTATCTGGCCACTCAGATCATCAACAACAACCAGACCATGACAAACATGACGCCGGAGCAGCTGGCCCTTCTTTCCTCCTTAAGTGAGAAGACTGTGCGAAGCGCCCAGCTCTTTATCTCCATCATCCCGATTCTGGTGGTTTATCCCTTCCTTCAGAAGTTCTTTGTAAAAGGTATCACCGTGGGATCTGTAAAAGAGTAACGGAAAGGAGCCTGTTTTCAGATGAGCTATGCAGAGGTAAAAAAAGTAAACGGAAGTCCGGCCCTGGTGATCGATGGAAAAACTCATCCGCCCATGGCCATGACTGTGCGGTTTAATAAGCCGGATTATATCCATGATTTAGGGCAGTCAGGCATGAAGGTCTTTTTCCTGATGACCAATACGGAATGGCTCCGGCCGGGAAAAGACTATGTGGACGAAAACGGGGAAAAACAGCACGAGCCCAGCGGAATGGAAGCGTTCATCCATAATGCGGAGGTTCTCTTAAAGGAAGTGCCCGACGCCTACATCATCGTCCGGATCGGCCTTCATCCACCGGTAGACTGGATGGAAGAGAATCCTGATGAGCTGATTACCTATCAGGATGGAAGTCACGAGCCCTCCATTCTCATGTCGGAGGTACATAAGGACGATGTTCCGGGCATGTATGTGTTTGCTTCAGAAAAATGGCAGCACGACGCCCGGGAAGCATTGAAGGAGTTCTGCGACAAGGTGGATACGCTCTGGTTTAAGGACCGCGTGATCGGTTACTTTCTGGCGGCAGGCGGCACTTCCGAGTGGTATCCGGTGAACAGCATCTACGACCGGGCCAAAGGAAAATACGGCGATTTCTCCCCGGCTTTTCGGAAGGCTTATGGAAAATTCCTGCGGGGCCGCTATGGAACTGAGGAAAAGCTTCGGAAGGCCTGGAAAAAGGAGGATGCCTCCTTTGAAAATCCCATTATTCCAGAAATTGACGAGCAGTTCTACATTTATGTGGAAGAGGGCATCATGGATGCCATGAAATATTACGAGAGCGCGAACCGGATCGTGGGAAAAAGCATCGATATGAATGAGAAAAAGGCCGCCAATCTGGGTGTGTTCCTGAATATGGAGGATTACCGTTATGTGGCGGATTTCTACGATGCCCTCCATCAGGCCACGGCGGAAGCGATTATCTTTTTCGCGAAGGTCTTAAAAGAGCGCTATCAGGGAAAAATCGTGGGAGCCTTCTACGGTTCCTATGGCTGTACGGATTTCTTCAACAGCACGACAGCTACGGCTACTCTGCCGATTCTGGACTGTGGAGCTGTGGATTTCCTGGCGGCTCCGGGCGTTTACAACAACCGGGAGCCCGGCGGCAGCGTGGCTCAGCGTGAGATGCAGGATTCCTTCCGGCTCCGCGGCGAGATGTTCGTGGCGGAGGAGGATAGCCGGACCCATCTTGAAGATACTTTTTATCGGGATGCCATGGGACTCTATGACGTGCGTGACAGTATCGTAACGCTGAAAAGAGACTTCTCCCGGGTGCTGACGGATGACATTTACGCCTGGTGGTTTGACCAGCACGAGACCGGCGGAAGATATATGCATTCGGAGATTTATAAACTTTTCAAACGGCAGGAAGAGATTGCCGAGTTTGCCTACAGCCTGAACCGGGAAAAGAAAAACGAGATCGCGTTCATCTACGATCAGGAAAGCTGCCATACGGTGTCCATGTATACAAACACACTGATGCTGGATTATTACCGGACCTCGGATCTTCCGCGGATCGGCGCTTCGGTGGACTACTATTTCCATGACGATATGGGAAGAGAAGATATGCCGGACTATAAATTCTATGTGATGATGAACCTTTTCGATATCAGCGACAAGGAGCGGGAGATCATCATTCAGAAGGCAAAGAAAAACCATGCCGTGGTGCTCTGGCTCTACGCTCCGGGCTTCATCAATCCGGACCGGGATCAGGTGATGGCAAATGAGAATATCCAGGAGCTCACAGGCTTCAAGGTGGGCCGCTTCGACCACACCTGCTCTCCGCGGTTTAAGGTGACGAACCTCGACCATCCGGCCGTACGCTATGCGGTGGAGGACCGGCGCTACGGATACATTGACCGGGACGTTCACAGCAATGTCTGGCTGGAAAATGTGATTCTTCCGCCTTACATGAATCCGGGCTTCTATATTGACGATCCGGAGGCAACGATTCTCGGAACTTACTGTGAGATGGGAGTTCCGGCCTACGGTCTGAAGGAGATGGATGGCTGGACCAGCGTCTACTGTGCGCCTCAGATTCTCCGCTCCGAGCTGCTGGCTTCCTTGGCAGAGTATGCAGGCTGCCACCTCTACAATAAGGACGATGACGTCCTCTACTCTAACCAGAACTTTGTGACGATTCACGCAGCCTATAAAGGAAAACACACCCTCTATTTCAAAGAGCCGGTGAGTCCCTACGAGGTTTACGAAAAACAGTATTACGGCCATAACGTGACCAGTATCGAGCTGGAGATGCGGATGGGCGATACGAAGATGTTTTCCCTCAAAGGGGAATGTTAAAAAAAGAAATGCGCTCCGGGCTAAAAATGCGGGGCGCATTTCTTTTTACGATAAGGCTTGTTAAGTCCGGCGAAAGAGGGTAGAATGAAGGAAAAGTAATGTTTTTGGGAGGTTGTTTTGAACAGAAAACTGAATACGAAGGATCTTATAAAGGAGACAGTGATCCTGACCGCAGCGGTGGCCATCATCGCGGCGGCTGTCTATTTTTTCCTGGTGCCGAGCCATGCGTCGGTGAGCAGTATCTCCGGTCTTGGTATCGTGCTCTCGAACTTTGTGCCGCTGCCGTTGTCGGCTATTACAATGATTCTGAACGTGGTGCTTTTGATTATTGGCTTTTTCACCTGCGGAAAAGAGTTCGGCGTGAAGACCGTCTACACCAGCATTTTGCTGCCGGTGTTCTTAGGGGTTTTTGAGAAGGCGTTTCCGGGCGGTATTTCCCTGACGGACAGTCAGGAGCTGGACGTGCTCTGCTACATCCTGGTGGTAAGTGTGGGCCTGAGCATTCTTTTTAACCGGAATGCATCCTCCGGCGGCCTGGATATTGTGGCGAAAATCATGAACAAATATCTTCACATGGAATTGGGAAAGGCCATGTCCCTTTCCGGCATGTGCGTGGCCCTCTCCGCGGCCCTGGTCTATGACAAGAAAACCGTGGTTTTAAGTGTTCTTGGAACCTATTTCAATGGTATTATCCTGGATCACTTCATTTTCGATCATAACATCAAGCGCCGCGTCTGTATCATCACGAAAAAAGAAGAGGAGCTTCGGAAATTTATCATCAACGATCTGCACAGCGGGGCTACGGTCTATGAGGCCATCGGCGCTTACAACGGGCAGAAACACAATGAAATCATCACGATTGTGGACAAGAGTGAGTACCAGAAGCTTATGAATTACATGAACCACGAGGATCCGAAGGCTTTCATCACGGTTTACAATGTATCTGACATGCACTATCAGCCCAAACGCTGACGACGGAAGAACGAAAGGAGAAAAAAGAAAATGTCAACATCTATGGTAAAGGGCAATCCGCTGAAGCTCATGCTCCATTTTGCCCTGCCGCTTCTCATCGGAAACCTGCTGCAGCAGACCTATAACATCATTGACGCGGCCATTGTTGGGCAGATCTTAGGAGCAAAGGCCCTGGCGAGCGTCGGAGCCAGCAGCAGCGTGCAGTTTCTGGTTTTAGGCTTCTGCATGGGAAGCTGTACGGGCTTCGGTGTACCGGTGGCCAAATATTTTGGCGGCAACAATCTGGAAAAAATGAGAGATTACATATTTAACGGAGCAGTTCTGGTTGGTATTATTGCCGCAGTGGTGACGACAATCTGCGCGGTTTTCTGCCCCCAGATCCTGCATCTTTTATCTGTGCCGGAGGATATCTTTGACGGGGCCTATGCCTACCTGATTATCATTTTCCTCGGGATTCCTTTTACCCTGATGTACAACTATCTCTCCGGTATTCTCCGTTCCGTGGGAGACAGCCGGACACCCTTTATGTTCCTGGCCTTTTCCGCCTGCCTGAATATTTTCCTGGATCTTTTCTGCATCGTGGTGCTGAAATGGGGCTGCGCGGGAGCTGCCATCGCAACGATTCTTTCCCAGGCCATCAGCGGTTCCCTCTGCCTGGTCTTTATCATCAGGAAAATGGACCTTCTCTGGCTGAAAAAATCTAACCGGGTCGTAAAAGGAAGCGCCGTAAAAGAGCTCCTTCTCATGGGAATTCCCACGGGCCTTCAGTTTTCCATCACGGCCATTGGAAGCATGGTCATGCAGTCCGCCAACAACGGACTGGGAAGCGTCTGTGTTTCCGGTTTCACCGCAGGTATGAGGATCAAGCAGTTTACTATGTGTCCCTTTGACGCTTTTGCTACAGCAGCTTCCGTGTTCTGCAGTCAGAACCTGGGAGCAGGCAAAGCCGACCGGATCAAACAGGGACTTCGCCAGGGTATTGCCGTGGCTGTGGGTTACGGAGCCTTTGCAGGTCTCATTCTGATCTTTGCAGGGCGGACACTCTCGATGATCTTTGTCAGCAAAGATTCCGTGGAGGTGCTGGACGCCTCCGCCAAATATCTCCGTTGTATGGGATATTTCTACTGGACTTTGGGCATTCTGAATGTCTGCCGTATGGTGACGCAGGGCCTTGGCTATTCCGGCAGAGCCGTCTTTTCCGGTGTCATGGAGATGCTGGCCCGGACGATTGTGAGCCTTGGCTTTGTGGGAATGTTTGGTTTTACTGCGATCTGTTTTGCCGATCAGACAGCCTGGGTGGCAGCGAGCCTCTATATTGCGCCGACGTGTCTCTATTGCATCAGGAAGTCTACGAAGAAGCTGGAAGCGGAGAAAGCAATGCAGCAGGGGTGAGAAATATACCGGGCTGCTTTGCGTAAGTGTGAAAAAAGAATAGGGTTTCGTTAATGGTTTCGGAAATCAATTTCGTCGTTGATTTCCGGAACCATTTTTTGAATCTGAAAAATGTTGAAAAATCAACTTGACAAAATACTTTGACTGAAATATAATTTGAAAGTCAAAATATTTAATATTAAAAACAATCAGGAAGAAAACAATGACAGGAAAAATATGTGGAACAGGAGCCTACATTCCGGAGAAGATCCTGGATAACGAGGCTCTCTCAAAGCTTGTGGACACCAGCGACGAGTGGATCCGAAGCCGCACGGGGATCCGAAGGCGGCACATCGCCGGAGAAAAAGAAACCGTGGCTTTCATGGCGGGTGAGGCGGCGAAGGCGGCCCTTCAGAACGCGAAGGTAAATGGAAGCGCGGTGGAACTGATCCTGGCAGCCACGATGTCGGCGGAGGAAGCCATGCCGGGAGTGGCGGCCCGGGTCCAGCAGACCATCGGGGCCAAAGGGGCGGCAAGCTTTGACATCAACAGCGCCTGTACCGGTTTTCTGGCAGCGCTGAATACCGCCCAAACTTATATTGAGGCCGGGATCTATAAAACCGTTCTGGTGGTGGGAGCTGAGAAGCTCTCGAGCCTTGTGGACTGGAATGACCGGAACAGCTGCATCCTTTTCGGAGATGGAGCCGGGGCGGTGGTGTTAAAGGCAGATCCGGAGGGCCTTTATGTACAGGTGAGCCACAGCGAGGGTGAGAAGGGACAGGCCCTGACTGCACCGAAAAACGGCTTCCTTCAAATGGACGGCCGGGCGGTGTTTGAGTTTGCGGTTTCCCGGGTGCCCGAGGTGATCCGGGAGGTTTTAAAGAAGGCCGGCATTGAAAAAGAAGAAGTGGACTTTTACCTTCTTCATCAGGCAAACCGCCGGATCATAAGCGCCGCGGTGAAACGGCTGGGCCTTGAGGAGGAACGCTTCCCCATGAATATGGAAGAATACGGAAATACCTCCGCTGCCAGCATTCCCATCCTTCTGTATGAGGAGAACCGGCGGGGAAAATTGAAAAAAGACAGCCTTCTGGTACTGTCCGGCTTTGGCGGAGGCCTGACCTACGGAGCTTCCCTGCTCCGCTGGTAAAAGTCCAGGTGAATGCAGCTTTTCTGGAGACAGTGTCTGGCATTCTGGCGGATCAGATGAGATGGACGTTATCAATGAAAAATCAAAGGAGAATACGAAAATGTTAGAAAAAATCAAAGAAATCATTGCAGAATCCCTTGGAACCGAAATCAGCACCCTGACGGAGGAGACCAGCTTTAAGGAAGATCTGGGAGCAGATTCCCTGGATCTTTTTGAGATGGTGATGGCACTCGAGGAGGCCTTCAATGTGGAGATTCCTTCCGAGGATCTGGAGAAGATCAAGACGATCAAAGATGTGAAAGATTACATCGAAAAGCTGCAGTAAGGAGACGATGAAAATGAAAACAGAGATCACAGCGCTTCTTGGAACCGAATACCCCATCATCCAGGGCGGAATGGCCTGGGTGGCAGAATACCATCTGGCGGCGGCTGTCTCCGAGGCCGGGGGCCTTGGCATCATCGGGGCTGCCAACGCTCCGGCTGCCTGGGTGCGGGAGCAGATCCACAAGGTCCGGGAGCTGACCGGAAAGCCCTTCGGTGTCAACGTTATGCTCATGAGCCCTTATGCCGCAGAGGTGGCAGAGGTCATTGCCGAGGAAAAAGTACCGGTGGTGACAACAGGAGCCGGAAATCCGGAAAAATACATGGAGCTCTGGAAAAATGCCGGAGTAAAAGTGATTCCGGTGGTGGCTTCCACGGCCCTGGCGAAACGGATGGAGCGCTGCGGGGCTGATGCTGTCATCGCAGAAGGCTGTGAATCCGGCGGTCATGTAGGCGAGACGACGACGATGGCCCTGGTGCCCCAGGTGGTGGATGTGGTAGAGAACATTCCGGTTATCGCTGCCGGCGGAATCGGCGACGGCAGAGGCATCGCGGCGGCTTTCATGCTGGGAGCTAGAGGCGTGCAGCTGGGAACCTGTTTCGTGGCGACGAAGGAAGCCCAGGTTCATGAAAACTACAAGCAGGCCATCATCAAGGCGAAGGATATCGACACCCGGGTGACGGGAAGAACCACGGGCCATCCGGTCCGGGCTCTGAGAAATCAGATGACGAAAGAATATCTGAAAAAAGAGGCCGAGGGCGCGTCTTTTGAGGAGCTGGAGGCTATGACTCTGGGAAGCCTCAGAAAAGCCGTTCTGGAGGGAGACATCCGAAACGGAAGCATGATGGCAGGCCAGATTGCAGGTCTTGTGAAAGAGGAGCTTTCCTGTAAAGACCTGATTGATAAGCTGGTAAAAGAGACAGACGCATTACTGAAAGGAACCGGGATTTATGAGTAGAGTAGCTTTCCTTTTCCCGGGGCAGGGAGCCCAGAGAGCAGGCATGGGAAAAGATTTTTACGAGGTATCGGCGGTTGCCCGGAAGGTCATCGACGAGGCCGGCGAGTGGCTGGGCCTGGACTTAAAAAAGCTCTGTTTTGAGGAAGACGAGCGGCTGAATCAGACCGAGTATACCCAGGCTGCGCTTCTGACTGTCTGCCTTGCCATGGAAAAAACACTGGAAACCTACGGCATTTTTCCGGAGGTGACGGCGGGCTTAAGCCTGGGAGAATACTGTGCCATCGAGACGGCCGGAGCCCTTTCCCTAAAGGATGCGGTCCTCACGGTACGGAAGAGGGGACTCCTCATGGCGGAAGCCGTTCCCGCCGGAGTGGGAGCGATGGCGGCAGTTCTCGGGATGGATGCAGCAGCAATTCAGGCTGTGATTCAGAACAGAGAAGGCGTCTGGATTGCCAACGACAACTGCCCGGGGCAGCTGGTCATTACCGGAGAGAAAACGGCGGTGGAGGAGGCTGGTATCCTTTTAAAGGAAGCCGGAGCCAGGAGGGTCCTGCCCTTAAAGGTCAGCGGACCGTTTCATTCACCCTTGTTGAACACAGCAGGGGAAAAGCTGGCGGAGGTTTTGGCACCCTGTAAGCTTTCCGGGCTGAAAATTCCCTATATTTCCAACACACTGGCAGAGCCGGTGACGGACAAAACAAAGATCAAAGATCTTCTGACACGGCAGATCAGCTCTCCGGTGCGCTGGAGGGAGAGTATGGAGGAGCTCATCCGGGAAGGAGTGGGCACCTTCATCGAGATCGGACCGGGGAAAACACTGAGCGGTTTTCTGAAAAAAATCGACCGAAACGCTGTGGTTTACTCCATTCAGACCATGGAAGATCTTGAGAAAACAGTGGAACTTTTAAAGGGGAGAAATCTATGATAGAAAAAAGAGTTGCCCTGGTGACGGGGGCCTCCCGGGGAATCGGAAGAGCCATCGCCTTAAGACTGGCGGAGGATGGCTGCTTCGTTATCATTAACTATCGGGGGGCCAAGGAAAAAGCGGAGGAAGTAAAAGCAGAGATCGAGAACAGGGGCGGCGAGGTGATGCTTTACCCCTGTGATGTGGCTGATTTTGAGGCCTGCGGAGCGATGTTTCAGGATGTAATCCAAACCATAGGCCGTATTGACGTGCTGGTGAACAATGCGGGCATCGTAAAGGACGGTCTTCTCATGGCCATGAAAGAGGAGGATTTCTCAAAGGTTGTGGATGTGAACCTCAAAGGAACTTTTCACTGCATCCGCCACGCAGCCCGGCAGATGATCAGACAGAGAAGCGGCCGTATCGTCAACATGGCCTCCGTGGTGGGAATCCAGGGAAATGCGGGACAGGCCAACTATGCGGCCTCCAAAGCCGGTATCATCGGCCTTACCAAGGCAGCGGCGCGGGAGCTGGCGGGCCGGGGAATCACGGTGAATGCCGTGGCTCCGGGCTTTATTGAGACCGATATGACGGCCGCCCTCTCCGAAAAAGTCAGGGCGGGAGCTATAGAGCATATCCCTCTGGGAAGCTTTGGACAGCCGGAGGATGTGGCCGAAGCAGTCGCCTTTCTGGCCTCGGAAAAAGCCGGCTATATCACCGGCCAGGTGCTTTCCGTGGACGGCGGCATGGCAATGTAAGAGAATAGCGGAGGATGATAGAGATGAAACGAAGAGTTGTGGTGACGGGTCTGGGCGCGGTGACTCCCATCGGAAACACCGCGGAAGCTTTCTGGGCAGGCGTGCGGGCCGGAAAGGTGGGCATCGGACCGATCACGAAATTTGATACGACGGATTATAAAGTAAAAATCGCGGCGGAAGTGAAGGATTTTGACCCGAAGAGCCGGCTGGACGCGAAAGCGGCCCGGAGAATGGAGCTTTTTTCCCAGTATGCTGTGGCTGCGGCTCTGGAAGCTGTGGAAAATGCCAGCCTTTCCATGGAAGCGGAGGATCCCTACCGGGTGGGCGTCATCGTCGGCTCCGGCGTGGGGAGCCTCCAGGCCATGGAAGCAGCCGGTGAGAAAATCATAACGAAGGGCCCCAACCGGGTAGATCCCCTGCTGGTGCCGAAAATGATCACAAATATGGCGGCGGGAAACATCTCCATCGCTCTGGGAGCCAGAGGAAAATGCACGAATGTGGTGACGGCCTGCGCCACCGGAACTCACTGCATCGGGGACGCCTTCCGGGCGATCCAGTACGGAGATGCGGACATCTGCCTGGCTGGAGGAACAGAGGGAGCCATCTGCCCCACCGGGGTAGCTGGATTTACGAACCTCACGGCTTTGAGCACGAACCCGGATCCCCTTCGCGCTTCGATTCCCTTTGACAAAGACCGTTCCGGTTTTGTGCTGGGAGAAGGTGCCGGTATTGTGGTTCTGGAGGAGCTCTCCCATGCGAAAAAGAGGGGGGCAAAGATTCTGGCGGAGCTTGTGGGCTATGGAGCAACCTCCGATGCCTACCACATCACCTCTCCTCTGGAGGATGGAAGCGGCGCGGCCAAAGCGATGACGCTGGCTATGGAGGAGGCTGGAGTGCAGCCGGAGGAAGTGGAGTATATCAACGCCCACGGCACCGGTACCGCTCACAATGACCTTTTTGAGACCCGGGCCATCAAGGCAGCTTTTGGGGAGGCGGCAAAAAAAGTTTCCATCAATTCCACGAAATCCATGACGGGCCATCTTCTGGGAGCGGCCGGAGGTGTGGAGTGTATCGTCTGCGTCAAGGCTCTTCAGGAGGGCTTCATCCATCAAACCATGGGAACGACCGAAACCGAGGGCGAGATGGATCTCGATTACACGATCGGCGCACCGAAAGAGCGGAACATCCGCTATGCCATGAGCAATTCCCTGGGCTTTGGCGGCCACAACGCCACCATTCTTCTGAAGGCTTACGAGGAGGAAGAAGCATGAATTTTGAAGAAATGCTGCGGCTCATCGACAAGGTCTCCGATTCTTCCTTGAGTTCTTTTGAATATGAAACAGAAGAGCTGAAGCTTTCGATCCAGTGCGGGGAAAAAGCCGTGCTGACAGCGACTCCGGCAGTTTCAGAGACAGAGCTCCGAGAAAACGTTTCCGGAAAAAAGGAGGAGCCGCCGGAAGGAAAACTGGTCAAATCGCCGCTGGTAGGCACGTTTTATGCGGCACCTTCCCAGGACGCAGCCCCCTATGTGAAGGTGGGTGATCCGGTGAAAAAAGGCCAGGTGTTGGCTATCGTGGAAGCTATGAAGCTGATGAACGAGATCGAGAGCGATTTCGACGGAACGGTAGCGGAAGTCTATGTGAAAAACGGCGAGAGCGTCGAGTACGGAATGCCGCTTTTCCGGATTGTGTGAGCGGCTGTGTGGATGAAAAGCACAGAAAAATCTGCTTGTCATTGAATCGTTACAAATGCAGAACAGAAAGCAGGAAAGATATGAACAGTTTGAATGTCAAAGAAATCGAAGCCATTCTTCCCCACCGCCATCCCTTCCTTCTGGTGGATGCTATCGAGGATTACGAGCCGGGAAAATATGCGGTGGGCTACAAATGTGTGACCTTCCGGGAAGATTTTTTCCAGGGGCATTTTCCGGAGGAGCCGGTGATGCCGGGCGTCCTGATTGTGGAGGCCCTGGCCCAGACCGGAGCGGTGGCGATCCTCTCCAAGCCGGAAAATCAGGGGAAAATCGCCTATTTTGGCGGGATTGAGAAGTGCCGCTTTAAACGGAAGGTCCGCCCCGGTGACAAAATCCGTCTGGAGACACGGATCATCCGGGAAAAAGGCCCCTTAGGCATCGGGGAAGCTATTGCAACGGTAGACGGAGAACTTGCAGTAAAAGCAGAGCTGACCTTTATGGTCGGCTGACAGACAAAGGTGAGGATATGATACAGAAATTGCTCATCGCCAATCGGGGCGAGATCGCTGTCCGCATCATACGGGCATGCAGGGAAATGGGAATTGCGACGGTGGCCGTCTATTCCGAGGCGGATCAGGACAGCCTCCACACACAGCTGGCGGACGAAGCGGTCTGCATCGGACCGGCGCCTTCCAAAGACAGTTATCTCAATATGGAGCGCATCTTAAGTGCGGCCCTTGTGACCGGAGCGGACGCCGTCCATCCGGGTTTCGGCTTTCTATCGGAAAACGCCCGCTTTGCAGAGGTCTGTGAGAAATGTAACCTTACCTTCGTGGGTCCTTCCTCCGAGGTGATTCGGGCTCTGGGAAACAAGCAGGTTGCCAGAAATACGATGGTTTCCGCCGGAATCCCGGTGATTCCCGGAACGGATCATCCCATTCTGGATGAAAAAGAGGGCGCAAAAGAAGCGGATCGGATCGGCTATCCCGTCATCATCAAGGCGGCTTTAGGCGGCGGTGGAAAGGGCATGCGTACGGCCTGGACGAGGGAAGAATTTTCCCAGGCCTTCCTCACGGCAAAAAAAGAGGCAGAGTCTGCCTTCGGCGACGGTACGATGTACATCGAGCATTTTGTGGAGCATCCCCGCCATATCGAGTTTCAGATTCTGGCGGACAGCCAGGGCCATGTGATTCATCTCGGGGAGCGGGACTGCTCTATCCAGCGGAATCACCAGAAAATGATCGAGGAGAGCCCTTCGGCTGCCATTTCCCCGAGACTCAGGAAAGTCATGGGAAAGGCGGCGGTGGGAGCGGCGAAGGCAGCAGGTTACGTCAATGCCGGAACGATTGAGTTTCTGCTGGAAGGAAACGGAAAGTTTTATTTTATGGAGATGAACACACGGATCCAGGTGGAGCATCCGGTGACGGAATTTGTGACGGGGCTTGATCTTGTGAAGGAACAGCTTCGGATTGCCTCCGGACTGCCCTTGTCTGTGACGCAGAAGGAAGTACAGCTTTCCGGCCATGCGATCGAGTGCCGGATCAACGCTGAAAATCCCAAGAAAGGCTTTCGTCCTTCTCCAGGAAAAATTTCTGAGGTTCATTTTCCAGGGGGAAACGGAGTCCGGGTGGATACGGGAATCTACAGCGGTTATCAGGTGCCGCCCTACTACGATTCCATGGTGGCAAAGCTTATCGTCCACGGAAAAGACCGGGCCGAGGCTATTGCGAAAATGCGGAGCGCCCTGGGGGAGACGATTCTTGACGGCATCGACACGAACATCGACTACCAGTATGAGATTTTGAGCGATCCGGACTACCAGGCCGGAAACTTTGACATTGAATTTCTGAACACACACAGGATCGGAGGAATCAGCAATGGACTTTAAGCAGAACTTTAAACGGACTGTAAACATTGGAATCCTGCGGAAAAGGAACCCGGAGATTCCCGACGGACTCATGAAGCGGTGTAAGGTCTGCAGATCAGCGGTTTTTGTGGAGGAGGCCAGACAGAATCTGGATATCTGCCCGCGGTGCGGCACCTATTTCCGGATGCATGCCCGCCGCCGGATCGAGCAGATGCTGGATGAGGGGAGTTTTGAGGAGTGGGACACCGATCTCAATGAAAAAAATCCCCTGGGTTATCGAGGCTATCCCGATAAGATCGCGGATCTTCGGGAAAAGACCGGCCTTGACGAGGCCGTACTCACAGGAAAAGGCCGGATCAACGGGCTTCCCACGGTTTTCGGCGTCTGCGACAGCCGCTTTCTCATGGCGAGCATGGGGGAAGTGGTGGGAGAAAAGATCACCAGAGCGGTGGAACGGGCAACAAAAGACCGCTTGCCGGTGATCTTTTTTATTTGCTCCGGCGGGGCCAGGATGCAGGAGGGTATGACCTCCCTCATGCAGATGGCAAAAACGGCTGCGGCCTTTCGCCGCCACAGCGATGCCGGCCTTCTCTCGGTCAACGTGCTGACGAATCCCACGACCGGCGGGGTAACGGCGAGTTTTGCCATGCTGGGGGATATTATTCTGGCGGAGCCTGGCGCTCTGATCGGCTTTGCAGGTCCTCGGGTTATCGAGCAGACCATCGGCCAGAAGCTCCCGGCGGGCTTCCAGAGCTCGGAGTTTCTCCTGGAGCACGGTTTCCTCGACGGGATTGTGGAGAGGAAAGAGATGAAGGAGACACTGCAGCGGATTTTGAGGCTGCATGGCGGGGCAGCAAAAATACCATGGAAAGAGCAAGATTTGGCAAAGACAGAAAAGCTGCCATCGGATGGAAAATGCTTTCAGACAGGTTCCGAAACGGAATCGTTGATTCCAGATCCTGCTTCGACTGCAACTGTATTTGTCACACCAGCCGCCCGCATCTCATCCCTCCGCCACTCCCTCTCCACCGTCTTCGCCCGCCGCACCCCCGCAGAAAAACTGGAGGCCTGGGATCATGTCACTCTGGCCCGGTCGGCGGAACGGCCGCGAAGCGCAGATTTCCTGCCCCTCCTTTTCGACGGTTTCCTGGAACTTCATGGAGATCGCTGTTTCCGGGACGACCCTTCGGTCATCGGCGGCCTGGCCTTTTTCGAGGGACAGCCTGTGACGGTCATTGCCCAGGAAAAAGGCCACGGCACGAAAGAAAATGTGAAACGCAATTTCGGTATGGTTTCCCCGGAGGGCTACCGGAAAGCCCGGCGTCTCATGAAGCAGGCAGAAAAATTTCACCGGCCGGTTCTGTTTTTCGTGGATACGCCGGGAGCCTTCTGCGGCATGGAAGCAGAAGAGCGGGGGCAGGGGGAAGCCATCGCCCGGAGCCTTTATGAGCTTTCCGTCCTGAAGGTTCCTGTTCTTTCTATAATAATAGGAGAGGGCGGCAGCGGCGGAGCTCTGGCCTTTGCCCTGGCGGACGAGGTCTGGATGGTGGAGCATGCGGTTTATTCGATTCTTTCCCCGGAGGGCTTTGCCTCGATTCTGTGGAAGGACAGCTCCAGAGCCCGGGAGGCCGCAAAAGTCATGGGCCTGACTGCCGATCAGCTGAAGAAACAGGGTATGGTGGAGGAAGTGATTCCCGAGGAGAGGCCTCTCACCCTGGAAAACCTTCCGCTCAGGGCCGGCCGCATGCGGGAAGGAATCCGTCTGTTTCTGAACACCTACGGGACTTTTTCCGAGGAAGAGCTTCTCGCTCATCGCTGGGAGCGCTTCCGCACAAAATAAAAATTTCCGTATGCAAAAAAAGGAAATTGTGGTATAATCCATGAATATTAGAGGGGCAGAAGCGAAAAAAGCGAAGCCCCGCTGAACAGGGAGGAGCAGAGTGTGGGAAACGGGAAAGTGATAAATGATGTGCTGGTCCATCTGTTTAATGAGGTCTGGCAGCTGGAAAAAAGCGCGCTGACTGCGGGAGAATTTAAAGATCTTACCTATAACGATATGCATATCATTGAGGCCGTGGGCCTGGATGGACAGAAAATGTCAGATATTGCGGCTGCTCTGCATATTACGGTGGGGTCTCTCACGACTTCCATGAATGGCCTGGTGAAAAAAGGCTACACGGAACGGGAGCGGAGTGGCAAGGACCGGCGGGTGGTTTACATCCATCTGACGGCGAAGGGCAAAAAAGCCTACGAACATCATGCAGAATTTCACCGCCGGATGACGGAAGAGATCATGCGGCAGCTGGAGGGAGACGAACTCACTGTGCTGGAGAAGGCTCTCACCGGTCTGGTGGATTTTTTTGAACAGTATGAGGGGTAAAAATGACGCCCAAATGTGGATAAATCAACGGAAAAACAATATCGAGGTGGATAAGGTGAAAGGTTTTATGGTCGTCCTCTATATTCACAGTCAGGACGGAGCAAAAGGAAGACAGGGCTTTCTGAAAACTTCGTACCTGAAAGAAATATAATAACAAAAGAGGGAAAAACAAATGACAGCACAGATTTTAGCACTGATCATATTCCTGGCCATGTTTGTCCTGATTATTCTGGAAGTATGGGACAGGCATCTGATCACTCTGGGCTGCGGCCTGCTGACACTGGTCCTGGTATTCGGACTCGGTATGCGGAGCATGAGCGCAGTCTGGGAAACACTGAATGTGAAAAGCATTTTCACCACGGCCTTCTGGTATGCCGCCGGAGAGTCCTCTGAGGCTTCCTCAGGCATCAACTGGCAGACGATCATTTTCATCGCCGGAATGATGATTATGGTAGAAGGTATGGCAAGAGTCGGATTTTTCCGCTGGCTCTGCATGCGTCTCGCAAAGCTGGTAAAATACCAGGTCATCCCTATTTTTATGACCTTCATGGTATTATCCTTTGTACTGGCCATGTTCATCGACAGTATCACGGTTATCCTGTTCCTGGCAGCCGTAACCATCGAGCTTTCCAAGCTCCTGGAATTCAACCCGGTTCCGATGATCCTTTCTGAGATCTTCTGCGCGAACCTGGGAGGCTCCGCTACGATGTGCGGTGATCCGCCTAACATCATTATCGGTACATCCTTAGGATTTACCTTTATGGATTTCATCAAGAACACCGGACTGATTGCAGTTATAGCCCTGGTTGTTGTGGTAATCTATTTTTATTTCATCTTCCACAAAGAGCTGGAGAAAAACGGCGCGGCGAAAAAAGACCCGTCCCAGTATCCGGACCCGGCGGAAGCCATCACCAGCAAAGGCGGTTTTATCGCCAGCTCCGTGATCTTCCTCTTTGCAGTGGTTCTTCTGGTGACTCACGCCCAGACCGGACTTACGGTTTCCACTATCGGTGTCTGTATTGCGGCAGCTACCCTGATCGCGGCCGGAAAAGAAGGCCCGGGACTTTTAAAGAAGATCGATTATCAGACGCTTCTCTTCTTTATCGGCCTTTTCGTTGTTGTAGGAGGCCTGGAGCAGACTGGTGTCCTGAAGATTCTTGCCGGTATCATTGAGAAAGTCAGCGGCGGAAATATCGCTCTGATGATTGCGATTATCGTCATCGTTTCCGCGGTTGCCAGCGCCTTCATCGACAACATTCCGTTTGCAGCAACAATGATCCCGGTTATTACCAACCTGGCAGCAACCACTCCTGGTATTGATATCACGATTCTTTCCTGGGCATTGGCCATGGGAACGGATATCGGAGGAAGCGCCACTCCCATCGGAGCTTCCGCAAACGTTGTCGGTATCGCTACCGCAGCAAAAGAAGGACATATCATCAAATGGGGTAAATACTGTAAGGCCATGGCACCGGCTACGGTGATCGTCATTGCAGTATCCCTCGTTATGATTTATGTGAGATATCTATAAAAGTAAGGGGGAGATTCGTATGAAAAAGAAACAGCTGATCATTTCTGTAGGACGTGAGTTCGGAAGCGGCGGTCATGAGATCGCCCAGGGCCTGGCGGATCATTACGGCCTGACCATGTATGACCACGACCTCTTAAAAGAGATCGCAGCGAAGAAAAACTTAAACGGCGATGAGCTGACAGCCTACGACGAGGTAAAATGGAATCGTTTCCTGTACCGCACGGTCCGTGGCTTAAACAGCTCTCCGGAGCAGAATGTGGCAAATCTGCAGTTTGAGTATCTTCGTGAAAAAGCCAAAGCAGGAGATTCCTTCGTGGTAGTAGGACGCTGCTCCGAGACCATCCTCCGGGAATACAAATGCCTGGTGTCCATCTTCGTGGGCGGCGACATCAGCAAGAAGGCAGAGCGTGTCATGAAGTATTACAATATGACCGAAAAAGAAGCCCGGGAGTTCATGAAAGAAAAGGACAAACGAAGAAAACAGTACCACAACCGCTACTGTGAGATCGCCTGGGGAGATTCCCGGAACTATGATCTCTCCATCAACAGCAGCAGACTCGGCATCGATGGCACGATTCAGACTCTGATCCAGTACATTGACGCCCGTATTGCTATCATGTAAAAAGCAAAAAAATGCCTCCGGTCAAATATGACCGGAGGTGTTTTTTATAACTTTTTCTTATATTCAGCAAGCATCTGTTCCAGTTCTTCGATCTCTTTTTTCACCCGCTCGCGGTCGGTTTCCGCGTCGAAAAGGGTGGTGAGAAGAGCGGTCTTGGAAATGGTTTTGTTCAGGCGTTCCAGATCCTGAGAAAACTGAGATGCGATAAATTCGTCATGAGAGATGATGGGACGGTAGCTTCTGGAGAGAACCGTTCCGCTGTAAACGATGTCAGCTACTTCGATGATTTTCTGGCCGAGGAGCTTTCTTAAAACGGCCTGAACGGTGTTCATGGTCAGATCAGGGTTTGCGCCTACGATCTCAGAGGCAGTCATGGGCTTTTCACCGTTCCAGAGGACTTCCAGAACATCCTGTTCACGTCTGGTGGGGGACCAGGTTTTTCCTTTTGTGGGCATAGTGGCGGCACTTCCTTTCTTGCAGCTGCGGAAAAGCTTTTCCGCATGTTCTTCAACAATAAAGTATCTTGGTTACTTTGGATTTTATATCAAAACAGTGGGAATTGTCAATAAAAAATTATATTAAAGCAGCGCATGAAAGTGTGAAAAATCTGTGTTTTCTACATAAAAAAGAAAACGTTTTCCTAATACCTGGAGCGGACTCGAGGGCTTGTATTTCATTTGATACATGGTATAGTATTACTATAAAACTTTATAACAGGGGGACAAACAAATGATATTCGGAAAGTATATCAACCGGTATTACCTCAAAAATGCGCCTCTTCTGCTTCTCGGACTGGCCGCATTGGTACTGGTTGATTTTTTTCAGCTCAAAGTGCCGGAGCTCTACCGCATGGTGATCAACGGCACCAACAGCGGCGAGGTTGTCGTTGACGGACAGACCATGGCATTCACCATGGACGTTCTGCTGGATAAGATCTGTCTGCCGATGATCTGGATCATTCTTGCCATGGTTTTCGGCCGTTTCCTGTGGCGCGTCTGTTTCTTCAATGCAGCGGTCCGGACGGAGACCGATCTCCGCAACAAGATGTTCGACCACAGCCGCATGCTCTCTCAGGAATACTACCAGGTCAATAAGGTAGGAAATCTCATGAGCCTTTACACCAACGATCTGGACACGATCCAGGAGTGCTTCGGTGACGGCGTTCTGATGTTCTTCGACGCCATGCTTCTCGGCCTTCTGGCTATCATCAAGATGTGGCGGATGGACCACCTTCTGACCCTGCTTTCTTTGATCCCCATGGTCTTTCTGCTGGTAGTGGGAAGCGGACTTGGCAAAGTCATGGTAAAAAAATGGGAGGAGCGGCAGCAGGCTTTCTCTGATCTCTCTGATTTTGCCCAGGAGAGCTATTCCGGCATCGCCGTCATCAAGGCTTTTGTGAAAGAGTATAAGGAGCTCAACGCTTTCCGGAAACTCAACAGGGAAAACGAAGACATCAACGTGACCTACACCCGGATTTCCACGCTTCTTAACATTATGGTAACGCTTTTCGTGGAGTCCGTGATCTGTGTGATCTTAGGCTATGGCGGCTACCTGGTCTACCAGGGAAAATTCAACGCCGGTCAGCTGGTGGAGTACATCGGTTACTTTTCCGCCATTGTCTGGCCCATCATGGCTGTGGCCATGCTCATTGAGAAGACTTCCCGAGGCAAGGCTTCCTTAAACCGTGTCAGTGAGCTTCTGGATGCGGAGATTCATGTGAAAGACCGCCCCGGCGCGAAAGAAATCGAGCACATCAAGGGAAAGATTGAGTTTAAGAATCTGACCTTCCGCTATCCCGGCGGGGAGTACGATGTTCTGAAAAATGTTTCCTTCGTGATCAATCCCGGCGAGAGGGTGGGAATTGTGGGAAAAACAGGAGCCGGAAAGACCACGCTGGTGGATCTGATTCTTCGGACCTACAATGTGAAAGACGGCACCCTTTTCATCGACGATCAGGATGTCAACGATCTGACGATCCATTCGGTCCGGGAGGGCTGCGCCTATGTGCCCCAGGACAGCTTCCTTTTTTCCGATACCATCGAGCGAAACATCGGCTTTTCCTTCGATGAGGCGGACCAGAGTCAGGTGGAGCTGGCTGCGAAAATGGCGGACGTCCACGAAAATATCATTGATTTCAAGGATGGTTACGAGACGATTCTGGGAGAGCGTGGCGTGACTGTCTCTGGCGGACAGAAGCAGCGAATTTCCATTGCCCGGGCTCTGATGAAAAATGCGCCGGTGCTGATCCTGGATGATTCCGTTTCTGCTGTCGATACCAAAACCGAGAGGATCATTCTCGATAACCTCAAGAAACAGACCGGCCGGACGATCCTCCTGATTGCTCACCGGATTTCCACCGTGGAGGAGATGGACAAGATCATCTTCCTGGATGACGGTGAGGTGAAGGCCGTGGGTCCGCACACAGAGCTTTACGCTTCCTGTGAGGAGTACCGGAAGATGGTAGACCTCCAGAAACTGGAAGAAGAGGAAGAGAGAGGTGAGACAAATGCATAATTACTATCCGCTTTTGCTGGTGGGCGGCATCATCGGCACGATATCCCTGCTTCTTCTGATCGCCTACGGTCTCGTGAAGGACAAGAAAGAAGCCATGGGCTTTGAACGGAACATGAAAGACAGCGAGATCATGCAGCGCCTCGTAAAATACGCCGCTCCTTATAAAAAAGAGTTCATTTTCGTGGGCTTTCTCATGCTGTTTTCGATCGCCTACAGCATCATTTCCCCGCTGATTGTCGGTCAGATTGAGGAGCTGGTGGTGGGAGATTTTCCACTGAATACACTTTTTCTCTATGTGGCTGCCTACGCGGCCATCCTGCTGATCTCCATGGCCTGCTCCTATTTTCAGGCCATCATCCTGCAGAAAACGGGCCAGAAGATCATCTCAACGATGAGAGAAGAGCTTTTTACCCATATCGAGGCTCTTTCCCACGAGCAGCTCAATGAGATTCCGGTGGGAAAACTTGTCACCCGTACCACCAATGATACCAATGCGATCTCCCTGATGTTTACCAACCTTCTGGTAAACCTTCTGAAGAACTTTTTTGTGATCTTCGGTATTCTGGCGGCCATGCTCCTTCTGAACGTGGAGCTGACGCTGATGGTGCTCTGCTTTGTGCCCTTCATCATTCTGTTTTCCGTGATTTTCCGGAGATTCACGAGAAAGGCCTACCGGAAGGTAAAGGACTGCACGACAGACATCAACACCTACCTTTCCGAGAACCTCTCGGGCATCAAGATCACCCAGATCTTCAACCGGGAGGATGTGAAAAAAGAAGAGTTCACAGAGAGAAGCAATGCCCTCGGCCGTGCAAAACGGGAGCAGATTTTCGTTTTTGGTATCTTCCGGCCGCTGGTGTATATGCTTTACATCAGTTCCGTGCTCTGTCTCCTCTATTTAGGCGGAAAAGGTTATATTGAAAATACGAAGTTCCTGGGTCAGACGCTGACCAGCGGAACGATCGTTACCTTCTATATGTATATCTCGAAATTTTTCGACCCGATTCAGAACCTGGCGGAGCAGTTCAACTGGCTGCAGTCGGCTTTTGCTTCCGCAGAAAAGGTCTTCTCGATCATCGACCTGCCGCTCAAGCTCACCGACGCGGAGGATGCGGTGGAGCTCACCGAGGTCCGGGGCGAGATCGAGTTCAAAGACGTCTGGTTCAGCTATGTGCCCGGCGAGTGGGTGCTCAAAGGCGTTTCCTTCCATGTAAATCCGAAGGAGACCGTGGCCTTCGTCGGTTCCACCGGTTCCGGAAAGACCACGATCCTTTCACTGATCTGCCGGAACTATGAGTTCCAGAAGGGCCAGATTCTCATCGACGGCGTGGATATCCGGAAGATCAAGATTGCTTCCCTTCGGAAACATTTCGGACAGATGCTTCAGGACGTCTTCCTCTTCTCAGGCACAATCCGGAGCAATATTCTCCTTCGGGAGGAGGGTATTTCCGACGAGCGGATCCAGGAGGTCTGCCGTTACGTCAATGCGGATCATTTTATCAACCGGCTGGAAAACGGGCTGGATGAGGAAGTGCGGGAGAGAGGAAACAATTTCTCCGCCGGCCAGCGGCAGCTTCTTTCCTTTGCCCGGACGATCATCCATGAGCCGGAGGTCATGATCCTCGACGAGGCCACGGCCAACATCGACACGGAGACCGAGCTTCTGATTCAGGATTCCCTGGAGAAGATGAGAAACATCGGAACGATGCTCATCGTGGCTCACCGTCTCTCCACGATTCAGCACGCGGACAATATCATCGTGCTCTCCAAAGGAAAGATTCTGGAGCAGGGAAACCACCAGGAACTCCTGGCGGCCCATGGAAGCTATTACCAGCTGTACACTTTACAGTATCATAAAGATCTTTTAACGAAGTAATGCTGATGCCTATGAATTGCTCTGCTGCAAAGCAGCTCCCACAAGGTCTCCGCTCCGCTTCGGATTCCAAGTTCAAAAGCCTTATCATGCAAGCATGAACGGCTTTTTGATCTTTTGCCCCTGGCATCTTTACATTACGAAATAAATAGGATATAATACCTCCGAACTAATTACGTTCGGGACAACGAAGTCTCTGTCAGCGTTTCCGGCGCTGGCAGGGATTTTTCTGTGTCTGGAGCGAACTCCAGGGAAAGTTTTTTCCTATAGCTATTGATAGTATATTTCAATAGAAAGAATCTTGACACTGGAAAACACAGATGATAGAATACCCACTAAATCAGTAGGAAAATCCGTCCGCAGGATGGATTTTTTTCGGGAAGGAAGAAAATGGAAGAAGAAAGCTACAGAGAAAAGCCAGTGGTACTGGAACTGAAAAACATAAAGAAAACTTTCGGCGACGTAGCCGTATTGAAAGGCATCAATCTTTCCGTGAGAGCGGGAGAATTTCTCACTCTTTTAGGGTCCTCAGGCTGCGGCAAGACCACGACGCTCCGTATCATTGCAGGCCTTGAAACTCCGGATGAAGGAGAGGTGCTCCTGGAGGGAAAAGACGTGAAAAACGACGGTCCCGAGAAGCGGAACGTCAATACGGTTTTTCAGAATTATGCCCTGTTTCCCCATATGAATGTGGCAGATAACATCGGTTACGGTCTGAAGATCAAGAAGGTAGGAAAGGCGGAGATCAAAAAGTGCGTCAGCGAGATGCTGGAGCTGGTACAGCTTGCAGGCTTTGAGAAACGAATGCCCTCCGAGATGAGCGGCGGACAGAAACAGCGTGTGGCCATCGCAAGAGCCCTCATCAACAACCCGAAGGTCCTGCTTCTCGATGAACCTTTGGGCGCTCTGGACCTGCAGCTTCGCCGCCAGATGCAGCATGAGCTGAAACGGCTGCAGAAAAAGCTGGGCATCACCTTTATCTATATCACCCACGACCAGGAGGAGGCCATCAACATGTCCGACACGATTGTGGTCATGCGGGATGGCAGGTTTGAGCAGATCGGAAGTCCCTCAGAGGTTTACGATCATCCGAAGACCAGCTATGTGGCTTCCTTTGTAGGTTCCGCCAACGTCCTGAAAGGAACCGTGGAGAAAATCTCCGGCGATACCGTAGTGCTTCGGAACAGTTCCGGTACGATGGTCTGCGACAAAGAGCATTTTTCTGTCTCCGAAGGTTCCACCGAGACGCTGGCTGTCCGCAGCGAGCAGATCAGCGTCTGGAAAGAGCCGAAGAGTGCCTACGGTCTTACGGGAACCATTGTGGAGAAAACTTTTGTCGGAGGCATGCTCCGTATTGTTGTGAAGCTTCATGACGGGGAAGAAGTAGTGGTGAGCCGCCACGGCATCAACTTCGACTACGATACCGGAGATCAGGTCTACCTCGAATGGGAGCCGAAAAACGCGGTTTTCGTGGACATGGAGGCGTAAGGGATGAAGAAGAAAAACAGATGGTGGCTTCTCATCACGCCGCTGTACCTTTTTACCCTGCTTTTTGTGCTGGGTCCCATGATCTACATGGTGGCCGTGAGCTTTGCCACAAATAATGGCGACGGCTACGGTTTCCGCTGGATCTTTACGTTGGATAATTACCGGAAAATGACAGATCCGGTTTACCTCCAATGCTTTGTCCAGTCTTTTGAGCTGGCCTTTGCGACGACGATCCTCGTGACGCTCATCGGTTATCCCTTCGGATATTTTATGGCGAAGCTTTCCGAGAAAGGCAAAAAACGCATGATGTTTCTCATTATGGTGCCTTTCTGGACCAGCTCCCTGATCCGCCTCTACGGCTGGATCATCATTCTGCAGGCAAAAGGAATTCTGAACGGCGTTTTAAAAGCGCTCGGCCTCATCGACAAACCGCTGAAACTCCTGTATAGTTATCCGGCGGTACTGATCGGCATGATCTACGCCCTCCTTCCGTTTATGATCCTGGCCGTTTATTCCAGCGTGGAAAAAATGGACTGGGCTCTGGTGGAGGCGGCGAGAGATCTTGGCGCTTCTCCTTTTAAGGCGTTTCTCACTGTGACTCTGAAGCTGACCCTGCCGGGTCTGCTCTCCGGTGTGATCCTGACCTTTATTCCCTCCATGGGCCTTTTCTTCATCGCAGATATTCTGGGTGGAAATAAGATCGTCCTGGTGGGAAGCCTGATCCAGGATCAGCTGACCCGCGGAAGCAACTGGCCCTTCGCGGCGGCTCTGGCCGTGATCCTGACGATTCTGACCAGCCTCATGATCTTCTTCTACCGGAAGATCACCCATGTGAAAGATCTGGAGGGACTGTTCTGATGAAAAAGAAAAAATTTAAGTTTTCACATCTGTATCTGGGGCTGGTGATGGCCATCACCTACCTGCCGCTGATCATGGTGGTGATCTTTTCCTTTAACGATTCCAAGCTGACGGTTTCCTGGAAGGGCTTTACCTTAAGCTGGTATCAGGAGCTTTTCCACGACGCGGCCCTGATCGAAGCGCTGAAAAACAGTCTGATCCTGGGAGGCGTGAGCTGCCTGGTGGCCGCTGTCATCGGCACTCTGGGAGCCATCGGAATGGCGAGAGTCAATTATAAGAGCAAGGGAATGATGGAGTACCTTTCCACAGCGCCGATCATGGTGCCGGAGATCATCCTCGGAATGGTGTTCATGGCGTTTTTCTCCCTGCTGAACCTGCCTTTTGGTATGCTGACCCTGGTTCTGGCCCACTCTGCATTTTGTATACCCTATGTATACATGATGGTGAAAGCCCGGCTGGTGGGCATCGATAAATCGCTGGAGGAGGCGGCCATGGACCTTGGCGCTTCCCCGAGAAGAATCTTCTGGGATATCACCCTGCCGCTCATCATGCCGGCGGTTCTATCCGGCTGTGTGCTGGCCTTTGCCATGTCCTTCGATGACGTGGTTATCAGTATTTTTGTAAACGGACCGAAGCTGTCAACCCTGCCCATCAAAGTGTATACACAGCTGAAAACCGGTGTGACGCCGGAGATCAACGCCCTTTGTACGGTGATCCTGACGGTTGTGATCCTGGTGGAGCTTGTTTCCTCTCTCTTTCAGAAAAAGAGCAGAGGTTCAAGATAAATAAGTCGAGAATGAGGAGGAAATCAAATGAAAAAAAGAATGATCGCAGCAATGCTGACCGCCATGACAGCCCTTTCTGTCTTCGGAGTGACCGCTATGGCAGATGACGACGAGCTGGTGCTTTTCACCTGGGAAAATATGTTCCCGCAGGAAGTGCTGGACGGCTTTACCGAAGAGACTGGTATTAAGGTTGTCTATTCCAACTTTGACACCGATGAGACCATGCTGGAGAAGCTTTCTCAGGCAAAGGGCGGCGACTACGACGTGATCGTTGCAGATGACTACATCATCG
The DNA here is from genome assembly GCF_020686945.1 of Fusicatenibacter faecihominis. Classification (NCBI taxonomy): domain Bacteria; kingdom Bacillati; phylum Bacillota; class Clostridia; order Lachnospirales; family Lachnospiraceae; genus Fusicatenibacter; species Fusicatenibacter faecihominis. Next base: position 32,151 of record NZ_JAJEPR010000029.1, read on the forward strand.
AGCAGGCAGTCAGCGAAGGTCTTGTGAGCGAGCTGGACAAAGATACCATCACCAACTTTGGAAATATCAATCCTCTTTATCAGGGACAGTTCTACGATCCGGATGACAAATACACCGTTCCCTACGGCGCCGGCATTCCGCTGATCGTTTACGATCCGGATCTGGTGGATTTCGAGATCAAAGGCTACTCTGACCTCTGGAACGAGGAGCTCAAAGACCAGGTAGCCATCACCGCAAACTACCGCGTTATCAATGGAATCACCCTTCTTTCCATGGGAAAATCCATGAATGAGGAGAATGTGAGCGTGATCGAAGAGGCCGGACAGAAACTTCTGGAGCTGGCTCCGAATATCCGTCTGATCCAGGATGACAACACCCAGAACTCTCTTCTGAACGGAGAGGCTTCTGTGGCTTTCCTGTATACATCACAGGTAACTCAGGTTCTGGCTGAGAATCCGGACCTCAAGGTCGTTTACCCGGAAGAGGGCCTGGGCTTCGGTATCATGGGCGCTTTCATTCCCTCTGAGGCTCCGAACAAGGCAGCAGCCAACGAGTTCCTGAACTATATCCTGGAGCCGGAAAATGCAGCGAAATGCATGGATTATATCGGTTACTACAACACCGTCAAGACAGCAGATGACCTGGTAAATCCGGATCTGGTGGTTCCGGATTCTGTTACCAAGGGTGAGATCATCCAGAACGTATCCGCAGAGGCTGACGAGGCCTACAACAAGAACTGGACAGAGTTCAAGGCAGCCTGCGGACAGTGAGAAACGAGCTTTTAGAAGAGTTTGCCGGGTTTACGGAGATTGACTCCGTAAGCTTCGGCGAACGCCGGATGGCCGATCTTCTGAAAGAAAAACTGAGAGCTTTGGGGTTTGAAACAGAAGAGGATGACGCAGGAAGCCATTACGGCGGCAATGCAGGAAATGTATACGGATTTCTGAAGGGCTCTCTTTCCGGGGAGCCCGTTCTTTTTTCCGCCCACATGGATACGGTGGAGCCGGGAATCGGAAAAAAAGCAGTTTTTCAGGAAGATGGCAGGATCACATCCGATGGAACGACGGTGCTGGGCGCAGACGATGCGGCAGGTCTTACGGAGATCCTGGGCGGCATCCGCCGGGTGCTTTCATCCGGAAAGCCTCACCGGGATATTGAGGTCCTTTTTCCCATTGCGGAGGAAGTGTATACAAAAGGCACGCGGGTTTTTGACTTTTCAAAGATCCGTTCCAAAGAGGCCTATGTGCTGGATCTCTCCGGTCCGGTGGGAAGCGCGGCCGTTCAGGCTCCGTCCCTCATTTCCTTTGTGCTCACAATTCATGGAAAGGCAGCCCACGCGGGTTTTGAGCCGGAAAAAGGCATCCATGCGGTGACGGCGGCGGCCCTTGCAATTGCCCGCCTTCCCCAGGGGCATGTGGAGGAGGACACTACACTGAATATTGGCCTGATCCACGGCGGTACCGCCACGAATATCGTGCCGGAGAGCTGCATCGTGGAGGGCGAGATCCGAAGCTACAGCCACGAAAAAGCCCTCTCCTATATGGAGGCGGTCCGCCGGGTATTCCGGGAGGAAGCGGAAAAATCAGGCGGCTCTCTGGAGGACGAGGTTTCCATCAATCTGGTGGCCTATCACACCGGGGAAGAGGAGGCTTCCGTGAAAAATTTCCGCCGGGCGGCGAAAAAACTGGGTCTTTTCGGGGAACTGACGGAGACCTTCGGCGGCAGCGACTGCAACACCTTCGCGGAGCATGGAATCCGCGGAATCGTGCTTTCCTGCGGCATGTATCAGCCCCATTCCACGAGGGAATATACCACAGTGGAAGATCTGGAGAAGGGCGCGGCTCTCGTAGAAGAGCTGATTTTGGGAGAATAAGGAGGGGCATAGGATGAAAATTCCGCTTCATTATCAGGTGTCAGAATTTGACTGCGGTCCCACGACCGTTTTAAATGCGATGAGCTATCTCTTTCAAAGAGAGGATCTTCCCGCGGAGATCGTACGAAATATTATGATTTACTGTCTGGACTGCTATAATGAGGAAGGACGGCCGGGCGGAAACGGTACCTCCCGGGCTGCCATGATGTTTCTCAGCAACTGGCTCAACGGCTTCGGCAAGGTGGCGAAGCTGCCGCTCTCCAGCCGTTACCTCTCCGGCAAGAGTGTATATGTGGGCCAGGAGAGCCAGATCAACGATGCTCTTCATCGTGGCGGCGTGGCTGTCGTCCGCCTCTACTACGAGGTGGAGCATTATGTACTGCTCACCGGTATTGAGGAGGATAAGATTCTGGTTTTCGACCCTTACTACGAGGAGGAGCTGACGGAAGACTGCCTGGGGGTTGAACTAGATAACACCCACCCCTTCACCTATAACCGCAAGGTCCCGGAATCCTATTTCAACAAAGAAACCCTGACCTTTTACGCCTTCGGGCCTTGGAAGCTTAGGGAAGCCGTGCTCCTCTTCAACAACAAAACTATGCTGACGAGCGAGCATACGATTGAGTATTTTATCTAAAACGGTAAAAATCTGCACCGCCCTGGGGGAATGCCTGGAGGCGGTGTTTTTTTGACTGTATCAATAAATAATTTTGGAAATAATTTGCAGAATCATAATAATAAATTGACTTTTACAAAGAATATGATTATTATTTTAAATAAAATAAGCAGAATGTAGATGATAAAATGTTCCTTGAGTTTAGAACAAAAAACTACAAGTAGTCAATGGGGAAGAACTGTTTAAACGGACGGATGATTTAAAAGTTGGAAATCTGAAAACGATCAAAGAATATCTTTCTGATATTACAAAAAAGAACATCGATGACGTACGGGAGATCTGCGGTTTATCGTGGGCTTCTCTCTTCTTAATGCCCAGGGAATCGCCTGCGCCGGTGAGGGAGATATCAAGACAGCTCTGGCTATGAAGATTGCCGATTTCTGCGATGCGGGCGGAAGCTTCTGTGAAATCGTAGCGGCTGATTTCAACCGAAATACCATGATTCTTGGCCATGACGGCCCCTTCCATTTCGCCATTTCCAATGGAAAACCGATTCTTCGCGGCATGGGCGTTTACCATGGAAAACGTGGAAGCGATGTGTCTGTGGAAGCAAAGGTGCGCTGCGGAGCTTATGAATATTCCCTATGCGATTTACTGATGAAAAAAGGATTGTAAAGGAAAAAAAGAACAGGTATAATTTGAATATCCGGAGAGTTACCAGGGATAAGAATGAGATGTTCAAGGAGGGTTTTACAATGATTAAAGGATTTAAAATGAAACTGTATGAGGGCCAGGAGGCCGAGTACGAGAAGCGTCACAATCAGCTCTGGCCGGAGATGAAGGACATGATCCATGAATATGGCGGAAAGAATTACACCATCTTTTTGGACAAAGAAACGCTGACTCTTTTCGGCTACATCGAGATCGAGGATGAGGAGCGCTGGGCCAAAGGAGCTGACACCGCCATCAACCGGAAATGGTGGGATTTCATGGCAGATATTATGGAAACCAACCCGGACAACAGCCCCGTGAGCATCGATCTCAAAGAGGTTTTCCACTTGGACTAAACTCCAGAAAACACCGTAAAATCGGGCTTTTTCCCAATTTGGAAAAATAATGATTGCATTTTCTTCCAAATTATATTATAATCTTACTTGTAGAAGAATTTACCCTTCAAAAATTCTTTTTACAGACCCCTTATTAATTATTTATACTCCCCTCGAAAGACCTGACAGCTCCCCTGTCAGGTCTTTCTTTATACCAGTATAATGGTACGATACATTTAAAATTATTGCGTCCTATCATAGGACACAATAGAAAAATTCTAAAACAAAATAAAAAGAAAAATTTTATAAAACAAATAAAAAATAATTTATGGATATTGCAAAAATACATTATGTATGTTAAGATATGAAAAAGCATATTTTTTCTTTTATTTCTTTTACTCAAATCTAATTTTATTAAATCAAACAGCAGACCATAGGTCTGTCCCATCAGAAAATTCATGCTTTTAAATCCAATTTATTTACAGGCAGGGGTTTTCAAAGGGGGAGAGCTCCTGACGCATCAAAGTGAAGGGAGTCTTTTTTGGAAGAGAAACGACAGGAAGAAGTGGATCTCATTCAATGGCATCCAACGTTTTTTGCGGATGTACAGGTTGAGCTGAGAAAAGAATCAGAGAAACTGAGCTTTCAGAGCGAGTATCAGTTGAGCAAGAAGCCAATGGAGATTGATGTGCTGATCATTAAGAAAAAAACAGAGGAACCGATCGAGAAAAATATCGGGAGAATTTTTCGCAAGTATAATATCGTGGAGTATAAGAGTCCGACGGATTATCTTGGAATTGATGATTTCTATAAAGTGTATGGATATGCATGCTTTTACAAAGCGGATACAGGCCAGGAAAATGAAATTCCTGTGGAAGAACTGACAATCACTTTCGTATCAACAGGATATCCGCGAAAAATGCTGTGTCATCTGGAAAAAGAGCGGGGCTACACAATAGAGAACCCGGAAGAAGGCATTTATTATGTAATCGGAGACAAAATACCTATCCAGGTAATTGTAATCTCACGATTGAACCCAAAGAAAAATTTGTGGCTTTACAGCTTGACTAACAAATTAGAAAACAAAGAAGCAATAAAAATGCTTCTGGAGGATTACAAAGGAAAGCGGTCCGATAATTTATATACGGCTGTTATGCAGGTTGTCATGAAAGCAAACGGAGAACGAATGAAAGGAGAGGGCAGTATGGTATGTGAAGCATTGATGGAACTGATGAAAGATGAACTGGAGGCCAGCAAGGAAGAAGGAAAAGTGCTGGGACAAAAGTTGGGAGAAGAATTAGGTAAAGAATTAGGAAAAGAGATTGGGCAGGAATCCGCTCAACTGAGCGCAGTGAAAAGCCTTATGAAAACATTGAAACTGACATTGGTGCAGGCGATGGATGCCCTTGAAATTCCAGAGAATCAGCGTGTGAAATACATGGAGCTGCTGGAAAATGAAGTTGATATGGTGAGATAGGCAGATTAGAGGGAGAAACAACGAAATACAAGAAGAATACAGAGAGGCTCCAGGCATTCGACCTGGGGCTTTTTTGATGGAAAGCAGAATAAAATATCTCAAAAGTTGATTGTTCTGGTTTTTAAATTTTGGTGTTTATAAGTTCAGATAAAAGTAATACTAAGCAAAAAAAATTATCGGGGGGGGGTAGATTTATAAATAACGAAAATAGTTGACGTTTGTAAAATTAAGAATTATAATCAGAATGTATCAGCATAAGCGATTATGTAAAAAATTGCTTAAGGCCGATCGCATTTTGTCGGGGGAGGAGGATGATGAAGGGTAATTTCGACAAGGAGACAAATAAATACATTAAGAGAGAGATTTAAAAAAGAGAGGTTTTTTAGTTATGCGCATGAATAAGAAACTAAAAAATGTACTGGCCTTCGGGCTAGCCACCTCCTTTGTACTGACAAGTACAATGGGAGTATCAGCTACAGGTGATGCTGTTAGCTATGATGATGTTACTTCATATGCTGCTACAGATACCATACCGGAAGTCCCGGCTGAAGACGTAACTATCAATGTATCTGTAAATTTCTATGATGTAGGTACAGGTAGCATGGTAGTGGATGCTACTGGTTCAGAAAAAAGATGGAACACAACTTACACTTTTAAACAAGGGGCAACAAAAGGATTGGCAAATATCAGTGGAGTTGCAATTCCGGAAGGATATGAGGCAGTAACAACACCAGACGTAGTAACTGTATATAATAATGGTGATAACACTGTAACAGTCGATGTAAAGCAGGTGAAAGCACCAGTTGTAGAAGATGAGACCGTAGACGTAGTTGTAAATTTCCGTGATGTTGATACCGATACTTATGTAATGGAAGAAGATGGTACAACACAGAAGACATGGAATACAACCTATACCTTCAAACTGGGAGCAACTGAGGCTGAGATGGATCTCAGTGGAGTAAAAGTTCCTGATGGATATGAGTTAGCAGACTCAGAGACACTGGTAAGAACCGTATATTCTGGAGTGACTAACTATCCGACAGTTGAAGTAAAGAAAGTAAAAGAGCCGGTTGTAGAAGATGAGATTGTAGATGTAGTTGTAAATTTCCGTGATGTTGATACCGATACTTATGTAATGGAAGAAGATGGTACAACACAGAAGACATGGAA